>JAIXRD010000162.1 GCA_027485365.1 Cryomorphaceae bacterium
TCTCTTCTGAAGGTTCTATAAAACGCTTATCCGTTTCTCTTCCACGCGGTGAGGGAGAAATCTCGCAGAAGGTATCCAACAATTCTTTTACACCGAAGTTATTTACTGCGGAGCCAAAAAATACGGGAGCTACATCCCCTGATAAGTATGAATTTCTATCAAATTCATCATATACCCCTTCCACCATCGCTAATTCCTCACGCAATTCAGCAGCAGGTTGTTCCCCAATGATTTCGTCCAACTCCGCATTATTAATATCCTCAAAGGAAACAACCTCTTCGGATATCTTAGTTTTATTGGCAGCAAAAAGATTCAAGCCTTTTTGATAGATGTTGTACACCCCTTGAAACCTATCTCCCATTCCAATAGGCCATGTTAAGGGACAAACTCGAATCGCTAAGGTTTTCTCTAATTCATCCAATAAATCAAAGGCTTCTTTTCCGTCGCGGTCCAACTTATTAATGAAAATAATTACGGGAGTTTTTCGCATTCGACAAACTTCCATCAAACGTTTAGTTTGTTCTTCTACCCCGTTTGCGCAATCGATAACCAAAATCACCGAATCCACGGCAGTTAAGGTTCTAAAGGTATCCTCCGCAAAATCTTTATGCCCTGGTGTATCAAGGATATTAATTTGCTTTCCGTGATATTGAAAAGCCATTACAGAGGTAGCAACGGAAATCCCACGTTGTTTCTCAATTTCCATGAAATCCGAGGTGGCCGATTTTTTTATCTTATTATTCTTTACCGCACCAGCCGTCTGAATGGCACCACCAAAGAGTAACAACTTTTCAGTCAACGTGGTTTTACCAGCATCGGGATGCGAAATGATCCCAAAGGTTCTACGTTTTTCGGTCGCTTCTAGGTTTTTCATGGAAATGAAAAAGACCACACGAGGTGGTCTTTGAAAAGTTATTTAATTCGAATTAGAAAATCTCATTCGCGGCAAAATGAAACGCTCCTTCAATTGCAGCATTTTCATCAGAATCTGAACCATGAACAGCATTTCTACCTTTACTTTCTGCATATGCTTTACGGATTGTTCCTTCTGCTGCCTCCGCTGGATCTGTAGAACCAATTAGTTTACGGAAAGAAGCAACCGCATCTTCCTTTTCAAGAATTGCAGCGATGATTGGACCAGATGTCATGTATTCTACGAGTTCTCCGTAGAATGGACGTTCACTGTGTACTTCATAAAATTTACTCGCTTGTTCAGTGGTTAAACGCGTATATTTCATCGCTTTAATAGTAAACCCGTCTTGAATAATCATGTCGATAATTTTCCCCATGTGACCATTTTCAATCGCATCAGGCTTAAGCATTGTAAAAGTTCTATTCGTTGCCATTTTATTTGTATTTTGGGTGCAAAGATAGGCAATACTTTTCAGTAACTAAAATGTGTAATTTCGTTAAAATAACTCAAATGCTTAAGTATACCACGGTGTTTTCAATTTTTCTACTTTGGGCTTGTACCCCCACAGAGAAAGCGGCAACAAAACAAGTAAAAAATAAGCCAGAAAAAGCTATCGTTAAAACACAAAACAAGCCAACAAATCCAGGGCAGCTAAAGACGAAAGAACCATTCAAAAAAAATCTTACGCCCAAGGGATTACTGAAGAAAGAGCCTTCCACTTTAATTGCAGAAAAAAAAACTCAGAATACATTAACAGCGACCTACGAATACACAAATCCATCCTTAAGCCAATGGGAGGCGCATTTCGGGAATGATCCTAAATGGATGGCTATTTATCAAGAAAGCGTTGATCACTATTTATTAGGCGTGGCGAATAATCTCGAGCGACAATCAGACTTAAGCATTACGCGAAGCATGCTCGTATTTGTTTATGGAAAGAAAATGAATGAAACCTTTCTTCTTAGTCCGGAGTTTGTTGAGTTTGCAAAAAACAAATTTGAGCATTCAACAGAACTGCGTACGTTTATTCAAACGCACCCAGCGCGAATTATTGAAGATTGAGTGTTTTTGGTAAAGCCTTTTTCTTTGTTGCGAATTCTACAATGATGCCAATCGTTGGCTGTACTATCCCTGAGGTGTTCTCAATCAATTTGGTTTTATATCGTGTTGGATCATTTGGATCGACAACCGGCGCACCCGCTGCATCAGTTTCTACCAATAAAATCGGAGCTACCTTGGTTTTATATCCATACAAATTCTGAATATCCAAGTAGAAATTCATATTAAACTTATCCAAAAATAACTTCTTGTCGAGGCGTACATTTAATTGATGAAAACTCGCTTCGCGCTCTGTATTCAAGCGGCTGTAATCAAGTAAACCCACCCCATTAATGTTCCAGTTTGAAATTAAACTTGAAGTTTCTATATCATATGGTGTGTAAGGAGAACCTCCAGAAAACAACCAGCGCATACCGAGCTCCCAACCTTTCTTAAAGCGTTTTCCACCCGTTAACGAAACGATGTGACGGCTATCCCATGCGGTTGGAACATACTCATCATTCTTATTTTTAAACTCAGAAATCACGTAGGTATAGGCAACCACGGCATAAAACCCTTTATACAATTTTTGTTGGAAGAGGAATTCACCGCCATACGTTCTTCCTTGAGACATACTTTTCACGGCCTCATTTCCAACCACACCGAAATCGGACCCTTGGTTTGCAAGACAAATGGAATCTTTTAAACTGAACGGATAGCGGTCATAATTTTTGTAGAATCCTTCTAATGTTAGCCTTGAACTTGCTTTGGTTCGGTACTCTGCGCCAAGCACAAAATGATCCGCACGAATGTATTGGATGTCGTTTTGTTTATTAACCAAGTCCCCTAAGGAATTTCTATACCCTAAGATGGTATATGCAGGAATCTGATGAAACCTAGAAACATTGGCATTCAAAGCCAAAGACTCATTAATTCGAAAATTCAAGGAGAGTGATGGCGATAATTGATTCAAGGGATTGGCCATTGTTTTCGAATAGTTCGAACCATCCATGCGTAAGCCAAACGATGCATTTAAGCGCTCCTTAAAAAACGACTGACTAACCTGGGTGAAGAACGCATATTTACTTAAAAATAAATCTGAAGTGTAGTCTATAACTACCGGGAAGCCTTGAATGGTAATGTTCGCGTACGTTTCATTTCGGTAACGCGCATATTCATACCCAAGTCCAACATTCCATCGAAACCCATTTTTGCGGTAGGTATGTTCCAGCCTTACTTTATTTTCAGCTTCGAAGGAGGCATAGTTTTGCAATAAATTAGCAGGTGTTTCTATGAGGTCCTTATATCGATATGCTTTATTGTTCAGCATATTTCTAGAAACTACGATATTCTGAACTGACTGTTCTGAGAAATGTTGATAGTTTATTCCGACGGTATAATTCCATTGACTTTGCATTGGGATATTACCAAGAAGAAACTTATTATATGCAATTTGTGCGGTATCTGTCAATCCATCATTGACATCAGCATTCAAAGCAAATTGATCGATCGCACCTAATCCAATGAACGAAATTCGGTTCTTCGAATTTAGGTCAAGGTTCACTTTATATTGAAAGTCGTTATACGTCGGTAAGATGGGTAATTTTAATGCAGCAAACAGGAACTGTAAATAGGAACGGCGTGCTGAAAAAATGAAGTTTGCTTTTTTCCCAAGAGGACCATCGAAGGTTAAGGCAGCATCGCTGGAACCCAGTGCAAAATTCGTAATTAACCCATCTTCGTTACCATCCTTTTGTTTGAAGGCTAACACACTACTCAACCCGTTGGCACGATTGGCAGGAAATGCTCCAGAATAAAAATCAACTTCGTTGATAAAGTTTACATTCAATAAACCTACAGGACCTCCACTGGATCCTTGCGTAGCGAAGTGGTTTATGTTTGGTACTTCAATTCCATCGAGGTAGAATTTATTCTCACCGGGAGAACCACCGCGAATAATAATATCATTTCTGAAGGTTGCCCGGGAAGCCACACCAGGAAGCGCAGCGATTACTTTACTTACATCCCTATTTGCTCCAGGAAGACGTTCTATTTCAGTCGCATTCAAGGTTTTTAGTGAAACCGGAGATTCTGTATTTCGTTGAAATTTTGGTCCTTTTACTACAACCTCATCTGATTCCTTACCAGAAACGAGTTCTTCCATTGCAAAATCAAGCGTAATGGAGCGGGCATTGGTTACTGTAATTTCATTTTGAAATGAGGGTTTGTACCCGGTAGCTGTAGCTCTAAACGTATAAATCCCTGGAGGCAATTTAGTGAATTCATAATTCCCTTCGGCATCTGAAACGGTTCCTGTAGATAATTCTACAATTAAAATTTTCACCCCATCAAGGGCTTGATTGTTCGTTAGATTTACAGTCTTACCTCGAACGATACCATTCTGAGCAAGGGTTAATAATGGGGAAAGAAATAATAAAATAAA
>JAIXRD010000347.1 GCA_027485365.1 Cryomorphaceae bacterium
AAAGGCCAAAGGGTGGTGAAGGGGTCATAACGAATGTAGGTAAGGTTACAGCCCGCCCCTAGGTTATATCTTCCTAAGTGGAATAGAACATAAAAATTGGTTGAACTACAAGATTCTGGCAGACAACAAATTAACGGAGACATCATATTGAAACTATCTAAATAGGCGGTTCCCGCTGTGCCGGCCGTTGGACCTGTGACCGTAAATGTTTGTGAACTGCCGCACGGACCACTAAAATACATTACCCCTTGACTCATTGTGGCAGCGCTCCATGGGTCTGCATAAAAACTTGCTGTAACGTATACTCCAGTAACCGTAACGCCACCCGGAATCGTCGCCTGGATACTGTCTACATTGTATGCAGGAGAAAGGCAGGAGTTCATATACGATCCCGCCCACGTAGTGGTTGGTCCGCCCACTAAGGGGTCAATCGTAACCGGATAGGTTCGTTCAGCGGCATTCATCCATTCGGTGCTTACTGCAACGGTAAGTTCGTATTCATTTTCACTAGATAAACGCTTAAACTGTATTAACCCCTTACATGATTTCATCGCCGCATCATAGGCAATGGGCGCGAAGATGGTTCCACAAACGGCTTTCGTTTTACTATTAATTACTTGGATGTCTGCTCCATAGGCCATGCCATCGATAAATAAGGTCCCGCGAGCACCACGAATGGTGATGTCCTCGAATCCCGTTACCGGATGCGGTGCGTATTGTAACTCGTATTCCTCAGGTAACTCGATGCGTTCCGTGGTGATGAAGTATTGAGATTCCCCGAGATTAACCGGTTCAGAAACAATTAAGTTGCTTTTAACGCGGTCCTCCATGAAAAGTAACTGTTGCGTGTAGGACCCTAACGCGATGTTGCAACTGGTCAGGCTTACTTGTTCGGCATTTAAGTGGATTTGTTTATACGAAACGTTATTGATGCTTCGGTTTTTACCCAAATACATCGTGGCTCCCAGTTCGTTAAGGCTTACACTGTAAGATCCATCCGCAAAAAGTGCCGTTGGAAATTGCTGCTCATCTGCTCGCCACCCCCCTGATTTACTGGGCTTCAAGGAAGGATTAATTGGCATTAATTTTCCGTTTTTATTTAGATAATTAATGGGCTTTTTACTGAATATTCCCTTGGTGTTTCCGCGCTCGTCAACAAATTGACTAGAAAATAACGTGCGCCGCGACTCTTGTTCAGACCAAGTAACATCCGTTTCCTCCTTGAGTTTTTCAGCAGCGTTTGGAGCCAATGGCGTCCCGCATGAAAATTGTTGGGAAAAGGTTTGGCCGGATAGAATTAAAAATAGTAGTAGGTAGTAGGTTTTTTTCATTCGGTTCTAAACTCTTTGTGAATTACTTGTCCCCCGCTTTTCCCGGTTTCATACCCAAGGTATAATACAGCAACCAAGAAGGCCCCAATGGCCCAAAGCAGGTATTTTTGTAGTTTGTTTTTAACCCAAGAGGCCCACATGGCAAGCAAGGATAATAAGCCTAACCCATACATAACCAGCGCAAACAACTCTGCTTTTTCTTCATGTTCATGGGCATAATGATGGGTAACCTTTGGATAAACACCCTCAATCGCTTCTTCCGCTTCTTCGCCCGTATTCATGGATAGAAACGCACCAATCGCAGCCAGCACAAAGAGGAAATATCCAACACGTTTAAGCAGTTCAGACTTGAAATAAATCCCGAGCAATAAGACGATGATTCCTGCGAAAGGAAACATCAAGGGAAGGTGATTTATTAAATTATGAAGGTGCATGTGTTAAATTTAGGTACAAGGTAATAAATTAATTATAAAACACGCCCTGCTTAATATATAGATTTTCAAGGCAAAAAGCTATTTTTGTTCTTATGAAAACCTCATCAATTAAAGAAATAACACATCAAGGCCGAGCGTTAATTGGAACAGAAGTAACGGTTAGGGGTTGGGTAAGGGCATTTCGAAGTAACCGCTTCATTCAAGTAAACGACGGCTCATGTCAAGGAAACCTGCAAGCAGTTGTTGATTTTACTGCCTTTCCAGAGGATGTTATTCGTCAAGTTTCTACTGCGGCAGCGATCACACTTCAAGGGATTCTTGTGGAGTCGATAGGTTCCGGACAAGCCGTAGAACTTGATGTTAAAGAACTTACTGTGATTGGTTCTGCTCCGGCAGATGAGGTACAAAAAACCGTAATGCAGCCTAAGCGCCACAGCTTGGAGTTCTTGAGAGAACAGGCGCATTTCCGATTCAGAACGAACACTTTTGGCGCGGTATTTAGAATACGTCATGCCGTATCGTACGCCATTCATAATTATTTCCACACGAATGGATTCTATTACTTAAATACGCCGATCATCACCTCTTCAGATGCAGAGGGTGCTGGTGAAATGTTTCGTGTTTCAACCTTGGACCCTTCAAATCCACCACGAACAAAAGAAGGTGAAATTGATTATAGCCAAGACTTCTTTGGTAGACCCGTTAACCTTACCGTATCTGGACAGCTTGAAGCAGAATTAGCAGCCTTAGCCCTTGGAAAAGTATATACGTTTGGGCCAACCTTTCGAGCAGAAAACTCAAATACGTCAAGGCATTTAGCGGAATTTTGGATGATAGAACCAGAAGTGGCATTCAACGATTTGAAAGCAAACATGGATCTAACGGAAGATTTCTTAAAGCATATTTGTCGTTTCGTAATGGACACATGTAAAGATGACCTTCAGTTTTTAAATGATCGAGAGGCACAGGAACAAACACAAAAACCGCAGCATGAGCGCAATGAACTAACTTTAATAGAACGGCTACAGTTTGTAATTGACAATCCATTTAAACGGTTAACCTACACAGAAGCTATAGAGGTCCTGAAGAACTCTAATCACTATAAAAAGAAGAAGTTTCAATATGACGTAGCGTGGGGAATTGACTTGCAAAGTGAACACGAGCGCTATTTAGTGGAGAAAGAATTTAAGTGTCCGGTGATTTTAACGGATTATCCTGCAGAAATCAAGGCATTTTACATGCGCGCGAATGATGACGGTAAAACCGTGGCAGCCATGGATGTATTATTCCCTGGTATTGGAGAAATTGTCGGAGGTTCTCAGCGTGAAGAGCGCTTAGAGGTGCTGCAAGAAAAATGCGCAGCCTTTGGAATTCCAGAAGAAGAACTATGGTGGTATATGGATACGCGAAAAATCGGATCAGTACCCCACGCAGGATTCGGACTGGGCTTAGAGCGTATGATTATGTTTGTTACTGGGATGACCAATATTCGCGACGTAATTCCTTTTCCAAGAACACCACAGAACGCAGCATTTTAATGGCGCTTAAACAACACTTTACGCAACGTCAAGATTTACGGCTTTCTCCGCAGCAAATTCAATTAATGAAATTGCTACAAATTCCAGCCGCTGAACTCGAACAGCGTATTCAGCAAGAAATAGAAGAAAACCCAGCCCTAGAACAAGGAGACGATCAGGCAGACGAATCCCTGGACCAACAAGAACAGGACGGTGATGAAGAGGCCTTTGATTTTTCAGATTATTTTGACGATGACACACCGGATTACAAAACACAAGTAAATAATCAGTCAAAAGACGACGAGCAACGGGTGGTGCCATTATCGGGTGAACAATCGTTTCAAGACCGATTGATAGAACAGTTACAGCTGAATGATTTATCGGAAGACGAACAAATCATTGCAGAGGTCATTGTTGGAAATTTAGACGAGTCAGGATATTTGAATCGTTCGCTTGAAGCCTTGGTGGATGACTTGGCCTTTCATTATAATGTGATTGTAGATGAGTTCACTATAGAAGGGGTATTGTATCAAATACAGGAATTAGACCCCGCAGGAGTTGGCGCAAGAACCTTACAAGAATGTTTGGTATTGCAAGAACGCCGCCGTCAGGATGGTGGTGAAGTAAAGAAATTAGCCTTGCGTATTTTAAAAGACTGTTTCGAATATTTTACGAAAAAGCACTACGATAAAATCACTGCGAAATTAAAGATTGATGAAGATCAATTGAAGGAAGCGATTGATGAAATTTTGAAATTAAATCCTAAACCTGGGGGTTCTGCAAAAAGTAATGAGAAGGTTGTTCAGCAAATCATTCCAGATTTTATTTTGACAGAAACCGATGGAATATTAGAGCTGACACTTAATTCCAGAAATGCGCCTGACCTTAAATTGAGTAAAGAATACGAGGTGTTATTGCGTTCTTATTCTGAAGGGGCTAAAACCTCCAAAGGAGACAAGCAAGCCCTAACCTTTGTTCGTCACAAATTGGATTCTGCGAAGTGGTTCATTGATGCGATTAAACAGCGCCAAGAAACCTTATTGTTTACCATGAGCGCGATTTTGGACTATCAGCAGGCTTTCTTTTTAACGGGCGACAATGCTAAATTGAAACCAATGATTTTGAAGGATATTGCGGAACGTGTACAGATGGATATTTCAACCATCTCGCGCGTAGCGAACAGTAAATACATACAGACCAATCACGGGGTATATTCGTTGAAGCACTTTTTCTCCGAATCCCTTTCAACGGACAGTGGCGAGGAAGTTTCTACCCGAGAGGTGAAGCAAATCTTATTGGATGCGGTGGAGAAAGAGGACAAACGAACACCGCTACCGGATGAGAAACTGATGGAAATATTAAACGAAAAGGGCTATAACATTGCCCGAAGAACCATTGCCAAGTATCGAGAACAATTAAATATTCCTGTAGCTCGATTAAGAAAGGAACTCTAAGCATGAAGAACAAACTAAGCCACTTAATTTCTTGGGTATTTATACCCCTTTTAATGCCCTTATATGGCTTGCTCATCGCCATGTTTTATCCCGCGGAAGAATTGGTGCAGAGCACCATTGCTATGTATGCCCTCCCACTGAAAATCAAGTGGATCGTATTCGGAATGTTTGCCGTATTTAGTTTTGCCGCACCAGGCTTATCTTTTTTAGGCCTATTTCGCTTTAAAATCATTACCACCATTGATATTGAGAATCGCACGGAGCGCTTGTACCCCTTGTTAATTATGCTGATTTATGGATTAATGCTGTATTGGTTAATCGGGGAAAGCGACCCGAAACACCTGCTACCGCCTTATTTTTTGTCCTTGTCCTTAGCGGGAATTGTGGTAACCGTGACCTTTATGTTGTTAACCCAAGTGTTAAAAATATCGATGCATGCGGGAGGCGCGGGGATATTAACAGGCTTCTTATATGCGTATTTTATGCATCAACACAACCCATCATATGCTTGGATGGGCTTAGCTATTTTGATTTCTGGCTTGGTGATTTCGGCACGTTGGTATCTTAGAAAGCACACCGCCCTTGAGTTGTTTTTAGGATATACCTTAGCCTTTTTGATTACTGGAATCGTTGTTTATTCGATTTGATTGTTGTACTTATCAGTCTCTTTCTAGTACAAACTTTTTAATCCCCTGTGACTTTCCTGTTTTGTCTTGGATATCTAAGAAATAAATACCGTTTTCCATATTTGCTGGCAGGCTAATTTCATAATGAATCAGTTGGCCCGTTGACAACTTTTGTTGTTGGCTTATTTTTCCCGTTATGTCATAAATCAACAAGGTGCTGCTTTCATTTAAACAAGATCCTTGTAGGGTAATTTTGTCCTTGGCTGGGTTTGGATAAAAGGACCATCCTTCGTCTAAGTATCCTTTGTACGTGTTTCCCGCCATGTTTAAAACCGACCCGTCGGCATATATGGTCATACAATTCAATGCAATATCATCCTCATCAATTACGCAAAAGCTTACCGAGTCATTGCCAAAAATCTCCACTTTCCCAAACCCGTTTTTAAAGTTGGTATTAAAAATGCCATTTCCTCCACCGTTCCACAAAGAATCTTCCACAGGTGGTTGTCCAATCAGTGGTCCATACAATGACATTTGGTAAGCAAGTTCTGTAGACGATACACTTAATCCACTGGCATTTAGCTCTGGAAAGTAAGAATTGGTGCCGTCGTCCATTACATTGTTGTGCGTGTCGCCGCTGATGACCATTACCCCATTAATATTGTTGGACGCTACGTGTTGGACCACTTGGTTTACATCATCAGGATATCCACCCCAGTATCCTGCAAAGGAAGTGGACAGACGCATTCCTGTTCCGCTTTGGCCAGCAATGGTAAAAACATAATCCTGCGCTAATAAAGCCGATTGAATTATATCATGAATCTTCGGATTAAAAGGCACCCCGGTTACTATAAACTTCCATGTTGCGGTGGAGCTAGCCAATCCATTTAGCAACCAATTCATTTGATTGTCGCCTAAAATCGAATGACTTGGAAGCGGATCGTAACTCCACTCATTTAACACACTGTCGTAAACATACGCTTCAGACCAAGGATCTACCATAGACCTTACATCTGTCACAAAAAACTCAACATTTCCAACCTTAAAACTGTGATAATGACCTTCCGTTGTATCCACGGTTGCGTATCCCGGGAAAAAATAACGGTAACCCCTCAAACAATTTGTTTTTTCTATGGGTTGAATCGGTGAGGTGTTAATTTGGTTTACGATGTTGGGAAAAGAGCCTGTAAAACTTGTACTTACAAAAAGGGTTCGAGTGGGACCAAAATTATCATCGTCGTCGGGCATGTATACCAATGGTACATAGGGAAGAAGTTTTTCTTCCATTACATTTTCTTCATACCTTTTTCTGTAAGCCAAAGGAATCATGTTCCAGTCTTCTGGATATCCATTGGGCAACTGATAACTTGGGTACGTATAATCTCCAATGTGCAACATAAACAAGGGGTCGTAGGTAGGCATCACGTCGTAAACCTTCATGTTGGGCGTTTCTTGACAGGAACCTGTAACAAAGGTAAAATGCGACGGACTTCCTTCTAATGGAAAAGTTTTGAAATACCCTTTTTTTATGTCTGTTGACACGCCAAAACGAACGCGATAATAATACTTTGTATCTGCTTGTAGCCCCGTACATTCTGTTATTGCAGAAAAGTCTTTAGTTGGATCGGTGGTGTTCTGGTAAGCAATGGGATTGCTAAACAAGCTGTCCGTGTCTAAATCAATGGTGAAGTTTTGTACAGAAGCACAACGTAAAAAGATACGTAGTGAAGAATCTGTAACGCCACCCATTACCGGACCATGTGTTATGAATTGAGCTTTAAGAAATCCGGAAAGCACCAGCATTCCGAAACCTAAAATAATTTTCGAATTTTTTGTTTTCATGTGGCTTAAAATTATTTGATATCAAATAAAAAAACCAACAATCGATATGAACTTGTTGTTAATCTTTTTTGGCAGCCATTACTCTACCGTTACCGACTTCGCTAAATTTCTCGGTTGATCCACGTTGCATCCGCGCATTACCGCGATAAAATAAGAAAGCAATTGTAAGGGAATCGTTGCTAACAAAGGAACCAATACTTCATCTGCCGCAGGAATTTCAATAATGTGATCCGCCATGGCGCGTACGTGGGTGTCGCCCTCCGTAACAATCGCAATCACCTTTCCTTTTCTAGCCTTAACCTCTTGGATGTTAGACACCACCTTTTCATAAGAATTTCCTTGCGTCGCTATTACAAATACGGGCATGTTTTCATCGATTAAGGCAATCGGTCCGTGCTTCATTTCTGCCGCCGGATAACCTTCGGCGTGGATGTAGGAAATTTCTTTCAATTTAAGCGCTCCTTCTAGTGCAACAGGAAATGAGGACCCACGACCAAGGTATAAGGCATTTGAGGCATCTTTGTATGTTTTAGCAATGGCTTCAATGTGATCGTTCTTCGCTAGAATCTGACGAACTTTCTCCGGTATGGCTTCCAACTCAGATAATAATTCATGAAATCTAGACTGACTAATGGTTCCTTTTTTATTTGCTAATTGCAGGGCCATCAATGTAAGAATGGTTACTTGTGCGGTAAATGCTTTGGTAGAAGCCACCCCAATTTCTGGTCCGGCGTGCGTATACGAACCGGCATCTGTAATCCGAGAAATAGAGGAACCCACCACATTGCAAATCCCAAGAATTGTTGCGCCTTTACTCTTTGCAAGTTCAAGTGCAGCAAGGGTATCCGCCGTTTCCCCGGACTGAGAAATAGCGATAACCACATCATTTTCATTGATTATGGGATTGCGGTAACGAAATTCGCTCGCATATTCCACTTCAACATTGATGCGGGCTAAGTCTTCTAATAGATATTCACCCACTAATCCAGCATGCCATGAGGTGCCACAAGCCACAATAATTAAGCGATTGGCCTGAATCATTTTTTGCTCGTAGTCACGGATTCCACCAAGGGAAATCCAACCTTTTTCAGCGTTTAGTCTTCCTCTAAAACAATCTTGAATAGAACGAGGCTGTTCATGAATTTCTTTTAACATGAAATGCTCGTATCCGCCTTTTTCAAGGGCTTCAAGTTCCAATTCTAGTTTTTGGATGTATGGTGTTTTAGGTTGGTCGCCAATGTTATATAACTTCAACCCTTCCTTGCGATCAATTACGGCAATCTCCTCGTCTTCCATGTACACCACATTTTTGGTATACTCAACAATCGGTGACGCGTCAGAAGCACAAAAGTATTCACCGTCTTCTCCAACACCTACTACGAGCGGACTGCTTTTTCTAGCGGCCACTAAGCGGTCTGGATAATCACTAGAGATGGCTACAATCGCATAAGCGCCCACCACGTGATTCAAGGCAATTCGAAGTGCTTCACCAAACCAAACCCCTTCTTTTTTCGAAATATCATCCACCAAGTGCACCAAGGCTTCGGTATCGGTTTCGCTGCGAAAGCTGTATCCTTTATTGATCAGTTCTTTTTTAATGGAGTCATAATTTTCAATAATTCCATTATGAATTAAGGCTAATTTACCGTCGGTAGAATAGTGTGGATGGGCATTTACGTCATTAGGCTCTCCATGTGTGGCCCAACGGGTGTGACCAATTCCTGAAGTTCCAGAGCAATCCTTGTCTGCTGCAAATGCCTCCAAGTTGGATACCTTTCCCTGCTTCTTGTAGATGTTCAGCCGGCCATGCGTAATTAAAGCGATTCCGGCAGAATCATATCCGCGGTATTCAAGGCGTTTTAATCCCTTTATGATAATCGGGTAGGCGTCTTTAGCGCCAATATATGCAACGATACCACACATAATTAAAAGTCGGTATAAGTGATAATTATTTTCGGACGCATCTTATTGATGGTGTTTGGTCCATTAAAGATAATCCGTTCCGATGAATTAACGAAGAAACGTGGAGAAACAATGAGCCCCGTATTTTCAATATCTTGGTTGATAACGGCCTGAACATAGGATTTCAAATCCGCAGCGTATTCCTTTTTGCTTTCTGAGTAAGCACCCAACACGCCGGTGTTTATATATCCTTGTGAGGCAGCGGTTTTTTTAGTGGCAAAGGTGACGTTTGATCCCGGTTTATATTTGCTTCCTAACTGATACTGAATCGGTAAATGAATTTCAGCGCGATGAATTAATTGGTTCTCAGTGAATTGGTTAAGTCCCGGAATTACTACTTTGGCGCGCACACCAAACGCTTGCGCATAGAATTCTTGCAACCCTAACGACGGATTGTTAATCACTTGTTCAACGGCAGACCCGCTTCGATTTACATCCACATGAGAGAAGTCGGCACACGTAGAATTCATTAAAAAGTCATAGGTCTTAGCCACCCCGCCTTGACGATAATAAATCGTTAATTTGGTTCCTGGATCGTTGAGGTTAAAATAGAAAACCCCACCTTGTCCTGCCGCCTGTGGACTGTTGTTTGTTTGTACTAATAAGCCTTTAAAATAACTTTGAAAGTTTGCATTACTTGCGAACGTGGAGCTTCCGCTTGTTGCTTCGGTGATAAATTGTTTTGCAAGGTTCGTGTCAAGCGGAATCCGCAATTGTGCCTGTACGCTGTCGTCACCAATGATGGTGTAATTCAAAGGATCAGGCGTAATAATTTCATTTCCGGCAGGTATTAAGCTCGTGTTACTGTGTGCTTTCGTAGAAAACTGATAATATGTTGAGTCGTTAGATAGCGCATCGGTTAATTCAAATACCTCAAAATGTTGAGCACTTAGTGCGCCGTAGTATCCCGCATATTCTAAGCCAAGCACGAATGAGTCCACAATAATTGAAGAGGCGTCTCCAAAATTTGGATTCACACCGGCCAAACGAATTTGTGTGTAGAACGAGGAGGTAAATTGACCAAACTTCGGGTCGTTATAACTCCCCAAGACTACATTGGCCGAATTATCAGTAATGATACTGTCTTCAATAACCACAGAGGTGGCCAAATAAAAAGTGTCGGTTGTGATTCCGTTGAGTATGGCATTAGACCCCAACAAATCCTTGCCTAACATTTGATCCTTCTTCTTACAGGCCAGAAGCGAGAGCGCTAAAAGTAAAAGGAGTGAATACCTCATGTGTTTGGACTAGTTGGTTACAACACTGGCATCAAGCACGCGATCAAAAAATGCAGAAAACGCCTTTGCTTCATGCTCTTCATTGATATAATCTTGCTTTAAGATGCTTGCTTCATCGAAAATTGTGCGTAATGCAGGGTCTAGATTAGGCTCTGCCACGGTAACCCCATCACAGTGCTCCAAAATTAATTTAGTGAACGAAAGGAAATCTGTTTCCTTACTTTTTTCTAGCACAGCCTTTGGAAAACCATCAAACTTCAACTTCTCATGGAATCGCGGATCAAGCGGTTGGTCAAAGCCTTCGTTAAAAAGGTTATATACCACTTTTGTTTCTTTGAAATGCGGATCCTTTTTATAGAAATGTTTAATGTAAAGGGCCATCATCCCAGAAAACCACCCATTGCAATGGATAAGATCGGGTTGCCACCCTAATTTCTTAACGGTTTCAAGCACCCCGCGAACAAAAAACATCGAACGCTCATCGTTGTCAGCGCAACAAGCCCCATCTTCTGCATGAAGTATTTGTTTTCTTTTGAAGAAATCGTCATTGTCAATAAAATAGACCTGCATTCTTGCGGCTGCTACGGAAGCTACCTTGATAATCAGTGGATGATCTTGATCATCGATTGATAAGTTTAATCCAGAAAGCCGAATTACTTCATGCAACTGGTGACGACGCTCATTGATAACCCCATATCGAGGCATAAATACACGAATTTCTTTTCCTTCTTCTTGGGTTGATTGCGCAATCCTTCGGGTGAAATTAGAAACTTCGGTTTTAGTTAAGAAAGGGGAAATCTCTTGAGAGACGAACAATACACGTTTTTTTTCCATCGAGCCTCTACACTTTTATAAGGGAGCAAAATTACGGAAAACTAATGAAAGTTCCTAAAAACGAATAGCTTTGTTTCCAGATACATCATGGAATGAGTGTAATATTATCAAGCAAAGCACAATTAGAACAGTCGCTCAACCCCTATTGGAAACGAGGCGCAACGATAGGATTTGTTCCTACTATGGGTGCGCTGCACGCAGGACATTGTTCGTTGATGCATGCGGCGAAAGCCGCGAATGAAGTGGTTGTATTGAGCATTTTTGTGAATCCACGGCAATTTAATGACTCCGCAGATTTTGACAAGTATCCAAGAACCTTAACGGAAGATATTAAGTGCGCAGAAACGGAGGGGGTTGATTTCATTTATCTTCCAAGCTATGACGAACTGTTTTCTGGTCAATCCGTGGCATCTGAAGTACAGTTAAATGGCCTCGACTTATCAATGGAAGGCGCTTCTCGTCCTGGTCATTTTAGGGGAGTAGTTGAAGTGGTTTATGCCTTATTTGAACACGTCAACCCAAGCAATGCGTATTTTGGTCAGAAAGATTTTCAGCAATTAGCCATCATTCGGGCCATGGTTTCTTCCCTTAAGCTGCCGGTATCGATTGTTTCTTGTCCAACCTTAAGAGAAATAGATGGTTTAGCTATGAGCAGCCGTAACCTGAGATTATCTCAATCCGAACGTCAAGAGGCCCTTGTGCTGTATAAAGCCCTTTCTTTTGTAAAAAAACATTGGAAAAATCGACCTTCAATGGAGGTGTTGGATCAGGCAAAACAATTAATTGCAGCGTCAACACTTCGACTTGATTATTTACTTTTGGTAGATCCAGATTCCCTTTTGCCTATTGCGAATAATGCACAATCTGCCGTGGTCTGTGTTGCGGCATATTGTGGAGAGGTGCGACTTATTGATAATATGCTATTGTTAGCCGATTGAATTCTCTTACTTTTGTGCCGCCCAAAGGCAATTAATTATGCAAATTCAAGTATTAAAATCCAAAATTCACCGGGTGACAGTAACCCAGGCTGAGTTAAACTATATCGGCAGTATAACCATTGACGAGCGCTTAATGCAGGCCGCAAACCTTATTGAAGGCGAGCGTGTACAAGTCGTTAATATTAACAACGGAGAACGCTTGGAGACCTATGTTATTACAGGAGCAAAGGATTCAGGTACGATCTGCTTAAATGGTCCTGCAGCCAGAAAAGTTGCGGTTGGCGATGTCGTGATTATTATTAGTTATGCTACCATGGAGTTTGAAGAGGCAAAAACATTCAAACCTACCTTAGTGTTCCCCAATGAACCCTCTAACTTGTTAGTTCCGTGAGTCGCTTAGCGTTTGTTCAAGCGAAGGTTATCACCTTACATCAGGCTGCGCAAATGGCCGAATTACATCGCTTGAAAAATCAAAAAATTGTTTTTACCAATGGATGTTTTGATTTGTTGCATCTGGGCCACATCACGTATTTAGCCGAAGCCGCCTCTTTAGGTGATAAGCTCTTTGTTGCAGTGAATGACGATGCCTCTGTTCGTGCGCTAGAAAAAGGAGAAAATCGTCCAGTCAATCCAGAGTTCGCTCGAGCGATGGTGTTAGCTGCGCTGGGCATGGTAGATCATGTTATCGTTTTTAGTGAAAATACGCCCTTGAATACGATTTTAGCGATAAAACCGGATCTAATCGTTAAAGGCGGTGATTATGATGCGAATCTTACTGATCCAAGCGACAAGCGTTATATTGTCGGGAAAAACGAAGCGAAAGCTTGGGGAGGACAGGCGCAAACAATTCCTTTGGTAGACGGATATTCCACTACAGGACTACTTGCTAAGCGCTAACCGTTTGTTGCCAAGGTTAAAAAACGCAACAAAACCCACCAACAAATCGAAGTTATAGAATAAATCTTCTACAGGGATTGTTATAATCCGCCATCCTGAAAATTCTGCGGGATTATACCACACCACAGGAAGTGTCGTGGCTGCCCCGGTAAGTAAGCCGTTTACGATTAAAAAAGGAAGCAAACAAACCAAGAAGGAAACCACAAATTGGGTAAGCCAATTCGGATTAACGGTGAGCAGCACCGCGCTTAAGGCAAAGGCAAGCAGCACCGACGAAAGCGTGTACCACCCGCTTGGTTGTTGTAGAATTAATAACACGCCCAAGATAAAGAATACTCCAAAAAACACGCGGTTTAATTTAGGGTTATTTTCGAGCCGAAAATAGGCCACCATCACTTCATAAATAAAGATACAGTTGTACGGCACTACCACAAAGAACAGTATTTCTTCGAGCGGAAGTTTTCCTAAAAAGATGTGTGCTGTGTGCTCTATGGTGAATCCCCAAACGCCCTTTTCTGTAAACCATTGATCCCAAACTAAAAACAATCCCGAAACAATCAATACCGGCAAAATTAAGCGCGGCACTTTTTTTATATAAGCTACTTTTTTATCGAAGCTTAATGCGAAGGGTCCAAGGAAGGAAAACAATAAAATGTACCCGTAATAGCTCATGCGTTTTTTTGAGCCAGGTATGATTTTTTGGCCTCTTTATAGAACTTTGGAGGAACAATCAGCATCCCAAAACAAGCACCCTCTTCTTTTTCTTGATTTTTATGGTGTACCTTATGTGCTTTGCGAATGGCATAGAAATACGGGTGATCAATGTTCCGAAGGAACTTGTACCGGCGATGTATATAAACATCATGAACTAAAAAATAGGCGATTCCGTACATTGCAATACCATAACCCATCCAAACCGTTGGGTAAAAATCATACATCATCCCCAACATGATTCCCAACCAAGAAGGAATGGCATAAATCAAAAAGAACACGTCATTTTTTTCAAAGAACCCCGCCTCTACTTGATGATGGTCTCTGTGAAAATACCACATAAGGCCATGCATTACATACTTATGCGTGAACCAAGCCATGAATTCCATTCCGAAAAACGTAGCCAACATTACAAAAGGACCCCACCAATACATTATACTAAGAGTTGAATTGTGAAAAATAAAGTTATCAATATAAACAACACAAGAGACGTGTTGTTCAAGCTTGGTTTAGCGATTTTAATAAGCGCGAGGTTACCGATAAACGAAACAACAAACCAACACAGGTAATTGTACAATGGAATGACCCCATTGTGCCAATGCCAATAGTCATTTCGAATGGCAACCGGTTCCATTAACACATCAATTCCTGTCATGAGCGCAGCGGCGATCAAGGCCTGAAAAGTTAAGTTTTTAGTCCATTTAACAGCTATTCCGCTGGCAAGTATCGTAAGCATGGCCCAATTAATACCAATAATGAAGGGCACACCGCTAAGTTTTGGCCCCAAGTTCATTCCATACCAATACCGCCCAAATAAAAGTCCCGTATGCACGCCGATCCATTCTGAGAAAAAACCAAGAATAAAAATGGTGGCTGACCCAATCAGCAAGGCCTGGTTCCATCGATAGGCGTTGAGTAAAATCAAAAAGGAGAAAAATAAATTATATCCACTTAGCGGTAAAACCAAGGGCCTCAGGGATGGAACAAGCATAGATATGGTTCCAACGGCATAGAGAATAAGTAAAACTAAAATTCCTACTCGTTCTTTATTCATAGCATTCTGCCTTGGATTGCGTTACTAATGGATTCCTCTAAGGTGAAAAACGGTTGTTTCATCAGCGACTTTAGTTTTGACGCGTTGTAAATCCGGGTAGAATAAGCCGCTTGAGCAGATTCAATGGTCATTCCTTGGCGCCGCTTACGAAGCAGGGATAAGGTTTCTAAAAGGTAAGAAGCAGGAATCGCGAGCCATTTTGGTGCAAAAAAACGAGGCCCGTTTTTCCCCATTGTATGAGCTATTGCAGTAAATAATCCTCGAAAGTCTTTATTGGTGCCGGTGCATAAAAACCGTTCATTTCTAATTCCAGAATCCATTAAGAAGACCATGGATTTCGCCACATCTCGCGCATCCACCGTTGCGTTTGATCCGGATGGATAAAAGAGCAACCCCCGTTCCGCCACACGAAACATTTCCATAGATCCTTCTGTCCAATTTCCTGGACCAATAACCGTACATGGGTTGATAATAACGGCGTCAAGTCCTTCTTCTATTCCTCTCCACACTTCTTTTTCTGCACCAAACTTAGATACGGAATAACCGCTGTTTTTATCAGAGGATTTCCAAAGGCAGTTTTCAGTAATTTCTCCGTTCGGGTTTGTTCCAACGGCAGCGGTAGAACTTACATAACAAAGTCTGAGCCCTGAAACAGCTAAGCAGGCATTAACTACATTGGCGGTGCCCTCACGATTTAATGTAATACAGCGGTAGAAATCGATGCGGTGAAATGAAACCAGGGCCGCACAATGATATACTTTTTTCATTGTATTAATTGCGCGTTGCACGGCATCAACATCGAGTACGTCTAAATCAATCCAAGTAATATTATTAAACAATTCCGCTCCCCGTACGGAGTCATAGTGAATAAATAGTGACCGAACCCGTGACCGGTTTTTTTCTGTTCTTCCGCTTGCCATAACAGGTCCCTTCTCAGCGAGCAACCACAGTAAGTGACTACCAACAAGCCCTGTTCCGCCAATTACCAAAGTGTCTGGTTTATTTTCCATAAACCACATCTAATCCCGCACAAAATTGCGCAGCAGCATAAGCCAATTCATCTTCTGTGTGTGCAGAGGAAATAAAACCTACTTCATACCCACTAGGACCCAGATATACCCCGTGATGAAGCAAATAGTCATGTAATTTATTAAATGATGTCATGTCTGGGCTTATTTCATCCGCGCGATGAATGGATTTTTTACCGTTAAAGGAAAGCCAAAAGATGGACGCCAAGGATACTAATTCGAAATCATAGTTTTTAACCGTCGCATAGGCATTAACTCGTTCCACAAATCCGCGGGTTTTTGCTTCCATGGTTCGGTAAAAATCTGGAGCCAAGCACAGTTCAAGTTGTGCAATCCCAGCTGCCATTGCTACCGGATTTCCTGATAAGGTTCCTGCTTGATATACCGGTCCTTCTGGGGAAACCGAGGCCATAATTTCATTGGACGCACCGTAGGCGCCAACTGGTAAGCCGCCACCAATTACTTTTCCGTAAGTAACAATGTCTGGTTGAATCCCATAAAGCTCCGTTGCTCCACCAAACGCCACCCTGAATCCAGAGATTACCTCGTCAAATATGAGTAAAACCTTATGTTTCCAGCACAGACCGCGAAGCAGCTGTAAAAAACTCAGGTCTTGCAAGAGCAGCCCATTGTTTGCAGGAACAGGCTCAATGATCACTGCAGCCATATCGTTGCCATACTGTTCAAAGGTTTGAATGAGCATGTTTTCATCGTTGAGCGGAAGCACCAAGGTTTCATTGGCTACCGTTTCGGGAACCCCAGCACTCGATGAGCTTCCAAGCGTGATTAATCCACTTCCCGCCTTAACCAACATGGAATCAACGTGGCCGTGGTAACACCCTTCAAATTTTAAAATCTTCGTTTTACCTGTATACCCGCGAGCTAAGCGCAATGCCGACATAACAGCCTCAGTGCCTGAACTCACAAAGCGCAGCTTATCAATGAATGGAATATTTGTCTTGATTAATTTAGCCAGTTCGCTTTCAAGTCGAGTGGGCGCACCAAAACTGGATCCGTTTCTTAAGGTTTGAATTATTTTCTCTTCAACATACCCATTGGCATGTCCGTGAATTAAGGGTCCCCAACTGTTACAAAAATCGATGAATTGATTTCCGTCTTCATCCCAAACCGCTGACCCCTTTCCTTTAGCGAAAAACAAAGGCGTCCCACCCACGCTTTTAAAAGCGCGTACGGGTGAATTCACCCCGCCAGGAAACAAGGTGGATGACTCTTCAAAAAGCCGGTTAGATTGTGTGCGGTTGAGTTGCGTCATTGTTCCTTATCTTTG
>JAIXRD010000018.1 GCA_027485365.1 Cryomorphaceae bacterium
GCTACCGTGAATAATTTTGGCGGCTATTATCGCACCGAAATTTATGTGCATGAGGCGCGTAAATATGGGGCACAGATTGATCCTCCCTGTATTCAAAAAGGATTTCATCCCTGTGTGTTATACGGTAAGCGCTTGATTTTAGGGTTTGTGTTAGTAGAAGGCTTGGAGGTAGAGGTGCTTCGCCATGTGCTTGAAGAGCGCACGAAGTATGGTGAATTTAAAGATTTTGAGGATTTTTTGAACCGCGTGCGCGTGCCCCTAGATCAATTGGCCCTTTTGATTCGAATCGGAGCCTTTCGTTCCTTTGGGGTCTCACGCAAGCAGTTGCTGTGGCGTGCGCATTATCGCTTGTACAAAGCACCGGTGAAATCAGTACAAGAAGGCTTGTTCGTTGCCCCCGTACAGGACTTCGTATTGCCCGATTTTGAGGAGCATCCCATGGAACTTGTATTTGATCAATTGGATTTGTTGGGTTTTCCCTTGTGTAATCCCTTCGACTTACTTTCGGATGCTATTCCTGAACACACACCGGCTGCTCAAATTCCCTACAGCCGCGGACGGCATATCGAAACGTATGGCTACTTGGTGGCGGTAAAAAAATCTAAAACGAGTAAGGGCGATTACATGTATTTTGGTACCTTTCTCGACATTCATGGAGATACCCTAGATACCGTTCATTTTCCAGAATCCGGTAGGAAATACCCCTTTCAAGGAAAAGGTATTTATCGCCTCAAAGGCGTAGTTAGTGAAACCTTTGAATACTTCTCCCTGGAAGTTGGAGAAATGCATAAACTGCGTTGGATGGATGATGTGCGCTATCGGGAAGTGGGGTGAATATAATGAGCTAATGTCAACATTTTAGGCCTTTAGTTGTTACTTCTGTATGTACCAACTCAAACGCACACAACTCGTAAAAACCAACATAGATACCTGTTGGGATTTCTTCTCCTCACCCAATAACCTCTCTAAAATTACGCCATCCTCCATGGGATTCGTGGTTCGGACCGAAGTGCCTGAAAAAATGTACGAAGGCCTCATGATTGAATATACCGTAAAACCCTTACTTGGTATTCCAATGCGCTGGGTTACCGAGATCAAAACAGTGAGAGAAAATGCATTCTTTGTGGATGAACAGCGGGTTGGTCCCTATACCATTTGGCATCACGAACACCATTTTAAAGTCTTAGGTGATTCTGTTGAGATGACCGATATCGTGAGCTATCAATTGCCACTTGGGATATTGGGTCGATTAATGCATGCCTTGTTTATTCGTAAAAAATTAGAATCCATTTTTGCTTACCGATTTGAAGTAGTAGAAAAGCTTTTCAATCAGAATTAAGGAGATTACGTACCTTTGAGCCATGAAGTTCAAGGATTACCCCATTCATCCGTCTATCTTACAAGCCATTGAAGAATTGGGGTATAAACGCCCAACCGACATTCAATACAAGGTTATTCCACACATTCTCAACGGAGAAGATGTCATGGCGGTAGCGCCAACCGGAACAGGAAAGACTGCAGCATTTGCAATTCCCTTGATCCATAAAGTAAATGGTTACGCCCGGAAATCCGGAGTTCAGGTCTTGGTCATGGTGCCAACCCGTGAATTAGCAAGACAAATCGAGCAGGTTTTTCTTGACCTGAGTAAGCACTTATCGATTAGTATTCTTTCTTTGATTGGGGGAGTAGAACAGGAAAGTCAAATTAAAAAGCTAAAAGAAAACACACAAATCCTAATTACCACACCCGGACGCATGTTCGATTTGATCGCTCAGGGGTATTTGGATATTTCTACCGTAAAGATGTGGGTGCTCGATGAAGCAGACTTAATGCTTGATTTGGGCTTTGCTCGTGACATAGTAGATGCGAAACGTAAGTTGCCGAGGTATTTACAAACCTTGTTCTTTACAGCAACCATCAATAAGAAAATTAAATCGTTAGCTTATGATGTCGTAAAAGATGCCATTCGTATTCAAATTACCCCAGGAAATCCCGTGTCAAAAAATGTAGATCATCAGGTCATGATGGTGGAGATGGACGATAAGCGATTTTTTCTTGAAAATATTCTGACCGAATATCCTGAAGAACGGTTTATGATTTTTGTCCGTACCAAAGTGCGCGCAGAACGCGTGCAAAAAGCCATGGAGCGTATTGGTATTTCCGTAGAAATTTTACATGGAGGCAAAGAACAGAGCGAACGGTTTAATACCTTGGAACGATTTCGTTCTGGTGCCAATAAAGTACTGGTTACTACCGACGTTGCGTGTAGAGGAATTGATATTCCTGAGGTAGAATATGTAATCAATTATGACCTCCCCGATAATCCTGAAAATTATGTGCATCGCTGTGGACGAACGGGTAGGGGAAACAGAAGAGGTCAAGCCTTGAGTTTTTGTAGTACAGGGGAAATTCCGTTGCTTGATGGAATTGAAGCCTACACAGGTACTGAAGTCGCTCGCTTTGAATTAAACGCAGAGGAATACGCAGAGATCTTGCGTGATCAACTTGATCCGGATGAAAACTGGATTAAACTCATGAAAGAAAACGATACGGAAAACTGGGACTAGCTTTTCTTCTTCGGCTCTATGATAATTGGCTCCGCTACCTTCTCTTTCATTAAGGCAAGGTCAAGCACGGATTTCATGTGTTCAACATAGTGAATCTTCAACCCCTTCAGGTAACGCGCTTCAATTTCCTCCACATCCTGTTTGTTCTTACTAGACATAATCACCTCTTTGATGCCTGAGCGCTTCGCGGCCAATAACTTTTCCTTGATCCCACCAACCGGTAAAACTTCGCCTCGAAGCGTGATTTCTCCTGTCATGGCAAGGTCTTTTTTCACTTTACGTTGGGTGAATAAGGACGCTAACGAAGTAAGCATAGTGATTCCTGCACTCGGGCCATCTTTTGGAGTAGCTCCTTCCGGAACATGCAGGTGAACATCATGGTCGTTAAATACCGCTTGCGGTAAACTCAACCAATCACTGTGGGATTTCAGAAATGCTAAGGCTATAACCGCACTTTCCTTCATTACATCTCCTAAGTTTCCAGTTAGGGTCAATTTACCGTTTCCTTGAGAAATGGAAGATTCAATGAATAAGATATCTCCACCCACCGCGGTCCAGGCTAATCCAGTTACAACGCCCGCCACGTCGTTGGCGATGCTCTTGCTTTGGTTTCGTCCTGCACCCAAAAAGGTAAACAAATCAGATGCTTTGATGACTACTTCGTACGATTCTTCATTCGCGATTTGCTTCGCTCTGGAACGTACCAGTTTGGCTAGTTGCTTATCTAAACCACGAACACCCGATTCATTAGTGTAGGAAAGAATCACTTGCTCCAGTGCTGCCTTCTCCAAATCGAACTCTTTGGCATTTAATCCATGTTCCTTGAGTTGTTTTGGGATGAGGTGTTTCTTTCCAATTTCAATTTTCTCCTCAACGGTATATCCATTGACTTCAATGATTTCCATACGGTCGCGCAACGGACCTTGGATGTCACCAAGACTATTCGCTGTGGCAATGAAAAGTACCTTGGATAAATCGAATTCATTTTCCACATAATTGTCATAAAATGCGCCATTTTGCTCTGGATCTAACACCTCCAACAGGGCAGAGGAAGGGTCACCATGGAATCCTCGTCCAAGTTTATCGATTTCATCCAATACGAATACCGGATTGGCAGATTCTGCTTTTTTCAAGCTTTGGATCACACGGCCTGGCATAGCACCAATGTAGGTTTTACGATGACCTCTAATTTCCGCTTCATCATGCAGCCCGCCCAAAGACATGCGCACATATTTTCTTCCCAGCGCTTCGGCAATTGATTTTCCGAGGGATGTTTTACCAACTCCCGGAGGACCATAAAAACATAAGATCGGTGACTTCATGTTGCCTCGAATTTTTAGCACGGCTAAATACTCCAGGATGCGTTCTTTTACTTTTTCCAATCCAGCATGGTCGCGTTCCAGTATTTTCTTAGCTCGTTTTAAATCGAGGTTGTCCTTCGTGTATTCATTCCATGGAAGATCGAGCATAACATCTAAGAAATTCATCTGAACGGTATACTCAGCGCCCTGAGGGTTCATTCGTTGCAATTTGTCTAATTCCTTGTAAAACGATTTTTCTACGTTCTCACTCCATTTCTTTGCCGTGGCGCGTTCTCTAAATTCAGCTACGTCTTGATCCTGCGGATTGTCTCCCAGTTCATCCTGAATGGTACGCATTTGTTGATGCAAGAAGTATTCTCGTTGTTGGCGATCCAGATCGCGTTTTACCTTGTTTTGGATTTCATTGCGCATTTCCAACATTTGAACTTCCAAGGTCAGGTGCTCCATCACCATCATTACGCGTTTTTTCATATCCATTTCTTCAAGCATTTCTTGCTTTTTAGAAACGTCGGCGTTCATGTTCGATGAGATAAAATTCACCAAAAAGGTTGGGCTATCAATGTTTCCGAGCGCGAATTGTGCCTCTGAAGGAATATTTGGACTGTCTCGGATGATTTGCAAGGCTAATTCCTTGATCGTATTGATCATTACGCTTAACTCTTTGTCCTTTTTGGAGACACTTGTTTCTTTGAACACCTTAACTTTTGCCTTCATGTAAGGTTCAGTTTGTAAGGGTGTTTCGATTTCAAACCTACGCTTCCCTTGAATAATTACCGTAGAACTTCCGTCGGGCATTTTTAACAAGCGTATGATTTGTGCCACCGTACCCACCGTATGCAGGTCGTTGAAATTTGGTGATTCCTGTTCTTGGTTCTTCTGAGAAACCACCCCAATGATTTTGTTTCCCTTGTTTGAATCTTGAATCAGTTTGATGGATTTATCCCGTCCTACCGTAATAGGAATCACAACACCGGGAAAAAGTACATTGTTCCGAAGTGGCAAGATTGGTAACTCCTCCGGAAAGGCTTGATTGTTTACTGATTCCTCTTCCTCTGCAGTGATTAATGGAATAAATTCTGAATCGTTATCGATTTTCGAAAAGAGGTCTATGTGTATTATTTGTTCGTCCATAAGTTGACATTTTGGCAGATGAGGTTAATGGATTCTTTGGCTTATCCCGAATTCATCCGAAGCACAATAGACGTTTCAATCTGCATGCCATCAATTCAATACGGAAATATTGTCCGAATTTCGTTTTATACTGACAAGTATTGTATTTTTGCTAAAATAGCCAATCGATGAGAATTTTACTTATTACCCTGCTTTCAATCACCTTGTTTTCAAGTGTTTATTCACAGGATACCACCTGGGTTCAAACCTTCACGTTCGACTCCATTACGAATCGTCACGACCAATTTACATTTCCTTCCAGTTTAGATACGCAGCGCTTTGAAAAGGTGTTGATGTATTATAAACTGAAATGCAGTCCCTTAACTACATGGGATCAATACGATTGTGGAGAATGGGATTATTTAACCTATACACGAGTGTTTGATCACACCGGAAATTTCGATTCAGTAAAACGTGAGGGAGCCAAGTATCTCGCAAATTTTCAAGCACCCTTATTAATCAATTACAATTCCGCGAATGCAGGGGCAGCATACACAAATGTTTACCAAACCAATCAATCCTTCCGAACCGGTGAAGTATTGCAAGATTTCGTGGTTAACATGGGTAATGGTTCAAGTACACTTCCCTTTCATACCCAAAGTAAAGGAGGAACCTATCAATTTTTAGTTACTGCCCAGGAATTACTCGCCGCAGGCGTACAAGCGGGTGATTTGCAGTCATTATCTCTATTTGTTTCTAATTTGGCACAAAATGAAGGACTCTCCTTTCCAAAAATTAGCTTACTTGGAACTAATCTAAGCAGCTTAAATCAATTGATAACTGGGGCCTTCACGGAAGTTTATAATCAAACTATAAATTCCGGAACGATGCAATTAGGAGCAAACCGCTTTTTATTCTTCCAACCGTTTGCATGGAATGGTACCCAAAACATTATTGTACAATTGAGTTTTGATTCAGAAACGTCAACCCTTTCTCAATACAGTTTTGATGCAGAATCAGGCGTTGGACTTTCTTCGAACTCTTTTGATGGTCGTAACGGCGTAATTGATTTTGATGGTACAAATTATAGCATGCTTGAACTGTCTGATACCTTAATCGCCGGAGATGTGACTATTGAATTCTGGGCAAAAGGAAATGCGAACAATGGAACAAATACAACCATTCTTGAGGCATACGACACCTTAAACAACCGGGTATTAAACATTCACATGCCATGGAGCAACAATAATATTTATTGGGATGCGGGTAATCATACAGGATATGACCGTATCAACAAACCCATGACTGCTGGAGAAATTGATAACAACTGGAACCATTGGGCCTTCGTTAAAAAGCAAAGCACTGGTCAAATGTTTATTTATAAAAATGGACATACGTGGCATTCCGGGTCTAACTTGAACCGTCCGGTTGGATACATCCATCGCTTTGTGCTCGGAGCAAGTCGTGATTATAGCATTAAATGGAAAGGACAAGTGGATGAATTCCGCGTATTTAAAGCCGCGTTGGATTCAGCTACCATTTTAGCGAATTTCAAAGAAAAAATCGACAACAGTCACCCCAACTATAATGCCTTGATGACTTATTATGATTTTGACGATGTGAATTATGCCGATGACCGTTCTCCGAACGATTATAAGTTAATGCTTTCGGATGGTTTCGATCCACTTACTGGATCTATGATCAAGTCGACATCGCCTGTAGCAGGGGTTCAAACGCTTACTGAACGTCCTGTTGTTGCTTTTGGACAAGGAGCTGTTTCAGGTGCTGTTCAAACGACCATGGTATCTCAAGCAAGACCAATTGAACCGGTTGTGATTTTTGAGCAAGCAGCAGTTAATCGTCATTTCGAAATCATTAACAGCTACCGTGGAGTTCCACAAGGTTCTTCCTACACCTTTAGTCCGCAAGGTGCTGTGGTGTCCACGGGTGCGGTAAGCTCCGATTTGCAACTAATTAATGATTCTATTCTTTACCATGAGCAACCCTATGAAATTGTTAAAGATGTTGAAATTGCTCGATATATTACACCTTATGGAATCAATTTCGATTTAGGTCCAAATGGGTTTTGTTGGATTTATGATGTAACAGATTATCAGCACTATTTACATGGTGTGGTTGATCTGGCGGCGCACAATACGCAAGAATTATTGGATTTGAAATTTGCTTTTGTGAAAGGAATTCCGCCGAGAGATGTCCACAAACGTGAGCCGATTTGGGCAGATTGGAAATCCTACAATTATGGGCAAATGGCCAATGACGTGGTGCTTCAAAATAAACCAATTGTGCTTTCGGATACTTCCCAAATGTTTAAAATTAAAACCAGGATGTCCGGTCACGGTCAGGTAGGAAATATGGCATGCTGCGAATGGGTGCCGAATGACCACCGCATTTCAATCGATGGAACGCCACGATACAACTGGAACATTTGGCAAACCACCGAGTGTGGAGATAATCCAAACATCGGTCAAGGGGGTACATGGCCCTATGCGCGAGAAGGATGGTGTCCTGGAGATCGCGTAAAGGATTTCGATTTTGAATTGACTCCATTTGTTCAACCGGGAGATACCGTGAATATTGATTACAGCATTACAGCAGTTCCACCAGGAGATCCAGGAACGGCAGGAGGTAATTATATTGGAGCCTTTGACTTGATTTCCTATTCGGCACCAAATTTCCAAAATGATGCAGCGATTGTTGACGTGTTGAATCCAAATAACTGGGAATACTACAGCAAATTTAATCCAACCTGTTCGAACCCAAGAGTGGTGCTGCGCAATACAGGCGCGACAGCTTTAACTTCATGTTTTATTCGTTGTTGGATTACCTATGGCAATGAAATTCAATTCAATTGGACAGGAAACCTAGGATTTATGGAGGAAGAGGTAGTTGAAATCCCTGTTAATGATCTTGGATTTTGGATGGATATGGATTCTACAGAAACCTTTACTGCCTATGTTAGCAATGTAAATGGTATCCTTGGAAATGATGAGTACTTGCAAAATAGTGTGAAACAAGTAAAGTTTGATGCGCCAGAGGTAATAAACGGACCGTTCTTCGCATGGTTAACTACCAACAACAAGGCGGTTGAGAATTCATATAAATTAATCGATGGGGCTGGAAATATAATTTTTCAACGAAATCAATTGGCCAATCAAACGCAATACAAAGACACCTTTGACCTGGCACCGGGATGTTACAGCATTATTATCGAGGATACGGATCACGATGGCTTATCTTTTTGGTATTCAGCGCAAGTGGAAGGAGAAACTAACGGGCAAATGCGTTTGCGCTATGTAGGTGGAAGCTACATTGAATTGTTTCCGGGTGATTTTGGTCACTACCACCGCTACGATTTTTCTGTAGGCTTTGGAGTTGGCTTGAATGAAAATAAATTAGATCATGAAATTGCCGTATTCCCAAATCCAACGAGCGGTGAAACGACCATTGAGATTTCAGGGTTTGTCGATAATGAAGCAAGCTTAGAAATTTATGATATGATGGGAAGAAAATGGTTGACGGAGGAAATGACAGCCTCACAATACTTTGCAGAATCTCATGTGAATCTTGTAGGAGTTCCATCTGGGGCATACATCGCACGCATTGTGACTAAGAATCAAGTGTATACCAAACAATTTATTAAGCAGTAACTATGAAAATTAAAGAGATGATTACCACCTATTTTCCAGATGTTTGGCAATATGTGGTGATAATTCTCATATTTATTGTAGCCGCAATTATCATTTTATGAAAACCATACTCGCAGCATTATTTTTATTTACGGCTTGGTATAGCTACAGCCAATTGAATGTAGATTCTTTGTCTCATATTTCATATCAGCAATTGCATGGCGCTGAATTAAATGATGTGTGGGGTTATGAAGATGAGATGGGTAATGAATATGCCATCGTAGGTACCTCGAAAGGAACTTCCATCGTGGATATTTCCAATCCATCCAATCCGGTAGAAATTTTCTGGATACCAGGTACTGAATCCATCTGGCGTGACCCTTGCGTTTATGGGGATTATGCCTATGTAACTACCGAGGCGGATGATGGCTTGTTGATTATAGATTTATCTCCCTTACCTCAATCTACAAACCTCCTCACCAGCGTATACATGGGCCCTCCCGGACAAACCTGGACTTCAGCCCATACCTGTTTTTGTGATAATCAAGGATTTGCCTATGTGTTCGGAAGTAATCGGGGAGAGGGCGGTGTGATTATTTTAGATATCACTTCGAATCCGATGCAACCGACAGAAGTGGGCGCATTTGATAACTGGTATTGTCATGATGGGTATGTTCGCAATGATACCATGTACTTGGCGCATATTTATGATGGGTTTTTCAGTCTAGTCGATGTGAGCAATCATGCAGCACCACAGCTCATTGCGACTCAACCAACCCCAAATCTTTTCTCACATAACATTTGGCCATCAACTTCCGGACAATATGTGTTTACTACCGATGAGGTCTCGGGTGCCTTTATTGCCGTTTATGACATTGCA
>JAIXRD010000156.1 GCA_027485365.1 Cryomorphaceae bacterium
AACTTCTCAGCCCTTAGTCTTTTTCTAGCACCCATGACTTAAAATTTATCTTATCGTTTTTTATCTTTTTTATTTCCACCATGTCCGCGGAAGTTTCTCGTTGGAGAAAATTCGCCTAACTTGTGACCTACCATATTCTCTGTAGCAAATACAGGAATAAACTTGTGACCATTGTGTACCGCGAAGGTCAGACCAACAAAATCCGGTGTTATTGTGGACGCACGCGACCATGTTTTAATTACTGCCTTGCTGTTTGAAGCTTGGGCATCATCCACTCGTTTCATCAGTTTGTAGTGAACAAAAGGCGGCTTTTTTAATGAACGACTCATACTACGTTATTTTTTTCTTCTTTCTATAATGAACTTATTCGAATACTTAGTTTTAGATCTAGTTTTGTATCCTTTTGCTGGCATACCATTTCTAGATCGTGGATGACCTCCAGAATTTCTTCCTTCACCACCACCCATCGGGTGATCCACTGGATTCATTACCACTCCACGTACACGTGGACGACGGCCTAACCATCGTGAACGACCTGCTTTACCTGAACGCTCTAGGTTATGCTCCCCATTGGATACAACTCCAACTGTTGCTAAACAAGTTACAAGTACCATGCGTGTTTCACCGGAAGGCATTTTTACTACTGCGAATTTACCTTCACGTGCATTTAATTGACCGTAAGTACCGGCACCACGAGCAATAGACCCACCTTTACCAGGCATTAATTCAATGTTATGAATCAGGGTACCTAGTGGAACATCAGATAAATACATTGCATTTCCAACGTTAGGAGTAGCTGTTCTACCTGCAGTAACTGTATCACCTACTTTCAATCCATTTGGTGCGATAATGTAACGTTTCTCACCATCGGCATAATAAAGCAATGCGATATTTGCAGTACGGTTTGGATCATATTCAATCGCTTTTACGGTTGCAGGGATATCAAACTTATTTCGTTTGAAATCCACGATACGATACTTTTGTTTGTGCCCCCCGCCGATGTAACGCATAGTCATACGTCCATCATTGTTACGGCCACCAGATTTAGTACCACCTTTAACAAGGCTTTTCTCTGGTTTCGACGCGGTAATTACCGACATGTCGATAGCCACTTTGTGACGTTGACCAGGGGTTGTTGGTTTAAACTTTCTAACGCTCATTGCTCAATTAATAGTTGTTAAACAAATCAATGGTTTCACCATCTGCGATTGAAACTACAGCCTTCTTCCATTGTTTGCTTCGTTGCTCAACAATGCCTTTGTTTGTATATTTCACAGAAGATTTTCCACCGCCATAATTTTGTGTACGCACCTCTGTGACGTGTACTCCGTACATTTTCTCGACAGCATGTTTTATTTCAAGCTTATTCGCTTTACGATCCACTTCAAAAGTGAACGCATTTCTAGCCTCAGAAGCAAAAGTTGCTTTCTCTGTAATTATCGGCTTTTTAATTATTCCTTGCATGACCCTGGATCAATTAATTTAAAATTTCTTCAATACGACTTATCGCCGTTTGGGTTACTAAAACTTTGCGTGCGTTTAACACGTCATAGGTGTTGAAAGATTCTACCGTAACTACCTTAACTTTTTTCAAGTTTCTAGCAGCTAAATAAACCGCATCATTTTTATCACCTAGAATCAATAAAACCTTTTGATTTTCTAACGAAAGCGCTGATACCATAGAAACAAAATCTTTTGTTTTAATTGCATCCATCTTTACATCTTCTAACACCATTAAGGCATCATTTTTCATTTGATAAGAAAATGCAGATTTTCTCGCCAATCTTTTCAGTTTAACATTCAATTTGAATGAATAATTTCTTGGTCTTGGTCCAAAAATACGACCACCACCTACACGAGTACCAGATTTAGCGCTACCTGCTCTTGCACCACCTGTACCTTTTTGCTTCTTAAGCTTCTTGGTTGATCCCGCAATTTCATTTCGCTCTTTAGTCTTGTGTGTTCCTTGTCTGCGATTTGCTAAATGTTGTTTAACATCTAGATATATCGCATGGTTATTTGGCTCTATACCAAACACCTCATCAGAGAGATTTGCTTTCGCTGAAGACGCCTTACCGCTTACGCTATATACTTTCGCTTCCATTACTTATAAATTGTTACATAAGAATTATTCGCTCCTGGAATAGATCCTTTAATGATTAATATATTGCGATCCGCCAACACCTTAAGAATCTCAAGATTTGATTGTGTACGCTGCTTATTTCCCATTTGTCCTGCCATACGCATTCCTTTGAATACACGAGCTGGATATGAACATGCTCCGATTGAACCTGGTGCACGTAAACGGTTGTGCTGACCATGAGTTGATTGTCCAACACCACCGAAGTTATGTCTTCTAACTACCCCTTGAAACCCTTTACCTTTTGAGGTACCACTAACATCAACAAACTCACCTTCTTGGAAAATACTCACATTGATTTCATCTCCGGCATTGCAACTTTCGAATCCTTTAAACTCTACCAATTTTGATTTTGGTGTTGTATTTGCTTTTTTGAAGTGTCCTTTCAATGCATTCGGGGTATTCTTCTCTTTGCGATTTCCAAAACCCAATTGAACAGCATCATACCCATCACGGTCGATTGTTTTAACTTGAGTTACTACGCAGGGACCAGCTTCAACAAGCGTGCATGGCTGTGATTTGCCCTCGGCACTATAGATGCTAGTCATTCCGATTTTTCGTCCAATAATTCCTGACATAACTAATTTAACTTAAGATTATACTTTAATTTCTACATCAACTCCACTTGGCAACTCCAATTTCATCAATGCATCCACAGTTTTTGATGAACTGCTGTAGATGTCCAACAAGCGCTTGTATGCACACAATTCAAACTGCTCACGCGCCTTTTTATTAACGTGTGGGGAACGCAATACCGTGTAAATACGCTTGTGTGTTGGTAATGGAATAGGACCACTTACAACGGCACCTGTAGCTTTTACAGTCTTTACAATTTTCTCAGCAGACTTGTCTACTAGATTATGATCGTAAGACTTTAATTTTATTCTAATTTTCTG
>JAIXRD010000312.1 GCA_027485365.1 Cryomorphaceae bacterium
TGAAATTCGACCGTATATCCTTTAGATAATCTAATGATTCGTACACAGAAACTTCGTCACCAGAAGAATCCATGGGGGTAATTCCTAGAATTTCCGGATTTAAACCAAGATTTTTTCCTGCTAGAGCCCACAGTGACAAAGTTTGACCACGGTAAACTCCAATTTCAAGCATCCTGCTGGGTTTGAATTCACTAATTAGAGTAAGCCATGCCGCGTGGAATGCATCTTCGCCAAAGCCTCGCCCTTCCGACGAAAAATACTGCCGGTGTTGGCGAATCCAAGTTGGCGACCATACCCGGAACGATTTCTGAAAGTATCGATAAGTATCATTTCTACTAAAGTTGGCCTCCAATAGGCCACCAACAGATAATTGACTTTTAAATTTTCTGGATTCAAGGATCTGAACAGTCTGATTGTACTTTCGAATAAATCTGAACTTAACAGATTTTGCAACACGGCCAAAGGTCAGATTCTTGAAGTCCATGTATAAACTATACAAGGAGTCGAACTAACCTCACCTGGAAATGGCATAACGTTGATAGAAAAGTATACAGACGAGGTAACTGCTGTGTTTGTGCACCTTGGAAAGAGTATTCCTCGACATTTACTACTCTCATTGGACAGACAGCTTGCACTATTCCCCAATACTCCTTGCGTTTTAATTTTAAATAACCCGCTCTCTATACAGCTTCCTCGGCAAATTAGAATCGAAATGTATGCAACTTCGCGAGAAACCGAATCTTTGTTTCAAGAAGCAAGCAAAAGTATGGATCACAGTTTTCGAAGAGGATTTTGGAAGTATACATTTGAAAGATTGTTTGCTTTACAGCAGTACCATGAAAAAAACCCCAAAGCGAAATTACTCCATATTGAATCTGACGTGTTACTGCTGCCTAACTTTCCTTGGGACAAATTCTTGACATATGACTCTATAGCGTGGCTTAATGTAAATGCGACTCACGATGTTGCAGCCTTGGTGTACCTACCAAATTTGATGGCAACGAAATCTCTATGCGATTTCTTGCGCAAAGAGTTAAGTAAAAACCCTGACACAACCGACATGCATGCACTTCTGTCTTTTGCGAGAAATTTTCCTTTAAACCACAGATATTTACCGAGTCTAAATGATTCCAATGCACGAGAGGCAACTACGGACTTGTTGAAAGAAAACATTGATTCCGCATCTCATTTTGATGGATTTTTTGATCCCCTCGCTCTAGGTATTTGGTACTTTGGTCAGGACCCCAAGAATAATTATGGAATATCTACAAGATATATCGATCAAGAGCATCATTTCTTGTCTGCGACCGAAGTCCATCTAGCCTTCAAAGAGGGGCACTTGAAGGATCAGTTGGGCAACGAGTGGTTCTCGATCCACTTGCATTCTAAGAACCTAAATTTATTCGGCCCAACTTGGGAAAAATGGCTTACCAAATATCTAGACGATGCAGCTAATCAAAAAAATAAACATTTTTTTTCATTGCCTGCTCTCCGAGTTGCACTTCAGGATCGACCAATCAAAGCACATTTGTGGCACGGCCTCGCACAGATTGGTTGGCTGCGCGATATAGCCAAGAGTCCAGGAATCGCACTTTTTTTGCGCATGGTAAAAAAGTTACTGAGAATTTGATTGGATCAAACGATTCCAGTAGGGCAACCAAAGTGCAGGAATTTCTTTGGGATTGAACTGCATTGGTCCCCGGTAGCTTTCAACCACCTCATCAATTTCATGCAAGGACCAAGATTCAACTTCAATAAAGGGGAAGCCGTGTTTCCTAAGCGAGGTAGACCATGCCGATCTCTTCACTATCGGGATGCTACCTCGGTATAGAGTTTCCCAGAATCTGTGAGTGTCGGTTCCATTGCCACGAGGACACGCGATGAAGGAATACTTGCTTGCGATTGAGGCAAGATGCTTTGGTGAAACATGTTCGGTTAACACTGTAAACTTGGGATTTTCTATCGAGGCGAATTGATTAATCTCAACGCGCTCTGAATGCGTCATAGAATAAGGTCCAACCAGCACCTTATTCACTTTTGAAACATCTTTACACTTAAAGTATCTTTTGAAGCCGTTTCTCCCATATCTTAAATTCTCAATTCCTATAGGCATGGTTTCAATCGAATCACCGGAAACATGTGAATTCTGTAGAAGAATTAATTTTACAGATTTTGGAATCTGGAAATCGACGGAAAAATAATCGCGGTCACTATTTCCGATAACGAGCACTCTAGCCGTAAGCGAACCTTCGTACCGTTGCAAAAATTCATCCAACCTGTGCCCAGGGATGAAAATTGTTGATGCATTCTTTATTTTCGTGGCCGACGGAACTCCACGACGCCACATTGGCGAGTACATGGAAACCTCACATAAATTAGCCATACCGTCCCCGCTGATGAACGGTGCATTAGTTCGAGAATTAAACAACACACGGAGGGTGTAAATCTTGAGAGCGGCTAGCCTACGTCGCATCCGATTTATTCCCATGACCTCAACTTTAGTTCGCTCGAGGCTAGTAAGCGAGTATTTGTCTCAACCACTGTCAGAATAGGCGCATGACGCTTGAGAAGCCCAAATTGTCGGTGATTGTTCCCGTCTCCGGGAAGCCCGATCGAATCATGTTTCTTGGGTCATGGTTTAGTCCAACCAATATCATCCACCTAGAAGTGATAATTATTGAGGATAACCTCACGCAGGAAACCAAAAAGGAACTCGATAGACAGCTTCTGGAACTTTGTAGTCAATATTCACAGATTCGTGTTGTCGGAAACTTTGGGAATCCTGGTGATGCTCGAAATGCAGGTTTGACCAAGGCCACAGGTGACTGGATTGCGTTTTGGGATTCAGATGATTTGCCTAACCTAGACACAGTCGCAGAAATTTTAACTGAAGTAGAATCAAGAGAGAGCGATTTCATCTACACAGATTTCCTTATCAAACGTGGTTCTTCTGAAAATTTGGTTAAAAATAAATTTGCCGCTGAAAATCAAATAGTAGATTTATCATTGGTAGCCCTGGAACCGGGTATTTGGAGATTTGCCTTTAGGCGAGGCATATTGGAAGGAATCAATTTTCCATCTTTAAGAATGGGCGAAGATCAAATTTTTATGACTAAACTTGAATTGCATAAACATAAAGGCAGATATGTCAAGAGAAATAGTTATATCTATCGCAAAGGAATTATGGGGCAGCTTACAGAAAATCAAAATCGCATTAAGTATTTAGAGTCTTCGCTAAGTGAGCAATTATTGATCCTTGGGAAACAGCCTTCTAGGTTTGGAAAAATCGTCGCGATAAAACAGTCTATATCTCTCATAGTGGGTGGAACGCTCTCGTCAAAATTAAAGGGCATTCAAATCTTGCTTAAGGTCACCCTTTTGCATCGATCCTGGTATGAATTGATTTATGTCTTGGTCAAACAAACTAGAATTACTGGCAATAAATGATTAAGAAGAGCAGGATTTGCGTAGAAATTACTGGTGGCCTAGGTAATCAACTTTTTCAGTTGGCTGCTGCGAATTCTTTGAGAGAGAATAATCAAGAAATTGTGCAAGTCGATTGGAGCCTCGGGAAGCCCAGATTAAACCCAAAGGGACTCCCTGATTTATTTGATTTTGAATTGCCGGCCTACGTAAAACTGGCAAAGAGGAAGAGATTTAGCTGGCTACCAAGAAAAACATTTGGATATCTGCTCCGAATGGGTTTTGCCCCAAGAGGCTATGAGCGAATAGCTTTAGTAAGCCGGTTTCTAAGAATAATTGGTGGCATTGTCCTCTTTGTGTATTTTGGTACAAAAAGATCTCCTTTAGTGGCTCAAGATTTGGGGTACTCATCAATTTCAGCGCCAGCATCGAGATTTTTACTCGTTGGATATTTTCAGTCATTTAAATATTTTGACTCCGCATATAATCAGGACGTCATGAAAAGAATTCGCCCAATTGAGAAGTCGGAACGCATCAATCAGATCAGACAACTAGCTGCGGAAGAATCACCCTTGATTGTTCATTTTAGATTTGGCGACTATCTGCACGAATCAGGCTTTGGCATACCTGATGAGACTTACTACTTTAACGCTATTAAAGCCGAATGGCGTTCAGGTGCGTACAATAAAATATGGGTCTTCTCGGATGATCTGAATCTTGCTAAACAAAAATTTCCTAAAGAGTACATTCATTTTGTGAGATGGATCGAACCAATCAGCGAGTCATCGGTACTGAATCTAGAAAGCATGAGGTACGGAAAGGGATATGTAATCGCAAATTCGACATTTAGTTATTGGGCTGCGACGCTCGCATATAATGAGCAAGTGAGAGTCGTTGCGCCAACACCCTGGTTTAGGAATGCTCAATCACCAAATGAGCTCATTCCCAAGAATTGGAAACTAATCCCTGGTTGGAGAAAAGATCAGGAATCTTCAACGTGAGCCGCATAAGAAGAAAATGGCAATCTTCAACTTTAGGTCGGTCGGCTAGAGTTCTCACCAGAAAAGATCAAAAAAGAATCCTACTTGTTATCGTTGCTCAAATATTCATGGGACTAGTAGACCTAGTGGGAGTTGCGCTTATTGGTGTGTTGGGGGCATTGGCAGTAAATGGTGTTCAATCGAAAGAACCTGGAAATCGCGTAAATTCTGTATTGAACTTTTTCCATCTTGGCGATCAATCATTTCAGACTCAGGCTGCAGTTATCGGCGTAGCAGCAACTCTACTTTTGGTCACCAAAACAGTTCTTTCGGTGATTTTTGCGCGGCGTATTCTATTTTTTTTGAGTCGAAGGAGCGCCTTTATCTCTTCGTCACTCATTTCAAAATTGCTTTCTCAGTCTCTTCTGACGGTTCAAGCGCGGACAACTCAAGAAACTACA
>JAIXRD010000204.1 GCA_027485365.1 Cryomorphaceae bacterium
ATTTTTTCTCTTAAGGCTTCAACCGAAAGCGTTTTTAATTCTGTTCCTGTGATTACCTTGTCGTGATGAGGTAATCCAATCTGTGTGGCGATAGATTTCGCCGTTTCAGGGTAATCCCCTGTAATCATAATCACTTGAATACCTGCCGCGATACAGTCGGCAATGGCGCCAGGCACTTCAGGTCGGATAGGGTCTTCAAAGGCAACTAATCCCCTAAATTCAAAGGCGAATTCGGCTTGATTTTCAGGCTGGATAGTTGTTGTGGATGATGCTGCACCCAATACGCGGTATCCCCGTGAGGCGAGTAACTGCACATGAGTTAACTGCGCGGCACGTTCCGTTGGAGATAACTTACAGAGCTCAAAAATAGCTTCGGGGGAACCTTTGCAAAAGGCCGTATTTACATCCGTTTGTTTATTTTTTAGTAGGCGTGTCATTGCGAAACATGCCTTGCTTAAGGGGTAGCTGGCAACCAATTCAAATTCCTGGCTTTCTTCAGTGAGCTCCTTCGTTAAGGAATGAATCGCCCGCTCCATGGGATCAATAGGTTCTGGTTCTGAAGCGTTCGCTAAGGTTTCTAGTAGTGTTTGCAGATGTGCGCTGTTTTCCGTGAATTGTGCTTTGTCAATGACCTTATCCTGCACGAATAAAGCCGCAATTTCCATTTTGTTTTGTGTGATAGTTCCAGTCTTATCGCTGCATAAAACGGTCGCAGACCCCAAGGTTTCAATCGCGCTAGGTGTTCGGGTAAGGATGTTGTTTTTTGTGAGACGCCATGCGCCAAGTGCCATGAAAATGGTAAATACTACAGGGAATTCCTCTGGCAAAAGAGCCATCGCCGCAGCTAACCCATTCAATAAGGCTTCTAGAAAATTCCCACGGGTAATATAAAAGGCAGCAATCACCCCAACGCTGATAAATCCACCAAGAATAAACAGGTTCCTAATTAATAGTTTCACCTCGACTTGAAGCCTCGTTTTGTTTTTTTCTATCGACTCAAGCGATTTACCGATTTTTCCAAATTGGGTATTTATTCCGGTTGCGCTTACCTGTGCAAGACCAGATCCTTGAACAACCAAGGTTCCACTGAATAACTCGCGCTGTTCTAAATCAAGCGATTTGATAACAGGCACTGATTCTCCAGTAAGCAGGGACTCATCAATTACGAGGTGATTGCTCTCCAATAATATGGCGTCAGCGGGTACTCTGTCTCCTTCATGCAAGACGATGAGGTCCTCCGGTACAATTTCTCTTCCAAAAATCCGTACAGGTTCTCCGTTACGGATTACAAGCGCCATGGGCGAGGATAATTTTCGAAGCGCTTCCAGTGATTTTTCAGTTTTGCGCTGTTGAATTAAGGTGATGATTATGATTACAAAGACCCAACATAATAAAATGATTCCTTCGCTATACTCCCCAAGAAGCACATACAGGGTGCCGCATCCGAGCAGTAAAATAAATAAAGGATCCTTAATGATTTCAAGGGTAATCGCCCACAGGTTTTTAGCCTTGGTCGCCGGAAGTTCATTATATCCGCTTACGCTCAGTTTTTTTTGTGCTGCTGCGGTAGTTAGGCCTTGGTGCTGATGGTTCATTAACCGTAAAATTAAGAGCGCAAGGTACATAAACGGCAGGGGATTTAAAAGAAGCGTGTGAGTTGTTTCAAAATTACCTAAATAACGATCCCTATAACGGAACGGGATCAAACGATTGGGTGAAGGATGATTATTTCCTTATGCTCCATATCTATAATGATCTAATGGAAGGAAAGTTTAAGGTAACTGACGTAGAATCTAAGGTTAACTAATCGATTGACTTCGCACTGTCGGATACCATGGAGTGGATTGCTGCAATTTCATCCGTAGTTAAATAGCGCCATTGTCCGATAGGTACGTCCAGGTGAATGTTCATAATTCGGACCCGTTTCAATTTGATTACCCGATAATCAAGATATTCACACATGCGACGAATTTGGCGGTTTAAGCCTTGGGTTAGAATGATTTTAAAGGTATAACGGTCTACGAGTTCAACCTTACATTTTCTTGTCACGGTATCTAGAATTGGAATTCCGTTGCTCATCTGTTGAATGAACTCCGCATTAATCGGTCGATTTACGGTAACCACGTATTCTTTTTCGTGGTGATTTCGCGCGCGAAGAATTTTATTTACGATATCACCGTCGTTGGTCAGAAAAATCAGCCCTTCGCTTGGTTTATCGAGGCGACCAATGGGGAAAATACGTTTCGGGTGATTGATAAAATCAATGATGTTGTCTCGTTCACGGTATTGATCGGTAGTACAGACGATCCCAATGGGTTTATTGAACGCGATGTATATAAAATCATCACTTGGTGCTTGGGTGGGCTTGTTGTCAACGGTCACCACATCCCCGGGACTTACTTTGGTCCCCATTTCGGGTACCTTTCCGTTGATTTTTACCCGACCGTCTTCGATTAACTTATCGGCCGCACGACGGGAGCAAAACCCGATTTCACTGAGGTATTTGTTAATTCGAATAGGGGAGGAGGAATCCATGGGTGCTAAATTTCATTTCAAAATTACGCTTTCTTTTTTTAGCAGGGTAGCTCAAGGAATCATCAAACGAACAAACCAAGTAAAGCTTGGGATTTGAAATTCTTAGATAATCTCAAATGTTTAATGGTCTTTAACAGAATTTTCGGCAGTTGGCTTGTTAAATTTTATGCGTTCACCGGTCCATGGGGTAAGGTTACCCGAACTGTCCATATACGAAAACTCAATTTCATAATTTTCATCTTCTTTATGATAGGTAAATGCACCCGAACACATGCCATGACCAACATTGATTACCTCCTGATTGGGTTCGACATAGTAGGTGGTTTCTACATTGGTTTTTAGATTTTTTATGGTGGTTTTAATAATGATTTCTGAGCTGTCTCTGGCTGGATTACTAAACACTACGTACTTTGCTGGACCGCAGCCATAGTAATGAATGGTTTTCTTAAGTTCCTTCGCTGGTGTCAATAGCTCAGGTTTGTTTGTATCTACTACCGTGCTCACAGTGTAAGAAATAGGTTCGTAGGATTCGGTCTTGCTGTTGTATCGATCTAAGTGCTCATATTCGGCTAGATTGTCAATACAAAGAATATATTCAAGTCCTGCTTCTAGCGGTGTTTCTGGTTTCAAAATGGCTTGCGTTAAATAGAATTGTCCAATACAGATTTCGCTTACTTGTAACTTGATTTTATGACGCCCACTTTTTAAATAAACGGGGTGTTTTTTGTTTAGTGCGAAGATAACATGTTGACTTTCCGCGTATCCTGTTAGGACAAAAATTGAGTTTTGGTTAATTGTTTTATTCTTCGGGAACACCCAAAGTCCGTTACCTGCACAGTCGGCAAATACTGAAATGGAACAAAAAAGTCCAAGGATTAAAGCGAGTAGTGTTTTCATAGGGAATGAATTAGCGTTACAAGATAGTTTATTATGTCTTATCGAGGGTCGGATGTCATTTTTATTATTGAGGTAGTTAGTTCCATTCAATAGAGCGCGCACTACTTAGTGTTTTATAAATTTTGTAGTCAGCGCAGGGTGATTATTTATTTGAATAATATAAACGCCGCTTGAAAATTCTGAGATGTCAAATGTAACACTTACCGTTGCCCCAGAGGAGGTTACGTAACGTTCATGAATTATAGCACCAGATAGATCATAAATCCGAATGGTATGTGTTTCTTCATGAATAGGATTGAAACTTAAGGTTATAAGTTCAAGTGCAGGATTTGGATATAATTTTAACGCAGGTATAGTTGAACCTGACGGTTCATTAACCCCAACGGTAGATGTGTTAATAATTTTCCAGGCGTTGTTTGTAGCGATTCCACACATATACCAAAGCGCATTGTCAAACACCGTAGTGGATTGTGCATGTCTGCTCCCTGCTGGCCAATTTCCAGTTGTGGTTTTTAATTCGTGCCAGGTAATACCGTCTTCGGAGAACCAGACATCGTTCATCTCGATCCCTGTTGCCATTCCGCCCATGAGCCACATTTTATTGTCAAACCAAGCAACGGTATGCCAATATCGTCCTGTCCATGGGGCCGATTCATTAACGAGTGTCCAACTTATTCCGTCCGAACTTTTCCAAACCTCATTGTATGACCTTCTTGTGCCTTCATTAGAACCACCTAACATCCATATTTGCCCATTATTATCTACACAACTATTTATCTGCATGCCTCTTCCCAACCACGGTGCATTTGGCAGTTGATTCCAATGTAATCCATCAGTACTTGACCATACATCCGTTAATGGATTTCCACTACATTGCTCTCCACCAAAAACAAATAAATTCCCATTAGCGTAAGAATAGTTTGGATTATTTCTTAGGGTAAATCCGGGTATTGCGGCGGTTGTTTGTATCCAATTAATTCCATCACTACTTTTCCAAACATCGGTTAAACAGCCGGATTGTGGGTCTCCACCTATAACCCAAATGGCACTATCACTAACAAGCCATGCGGCACAATGCCTTGCGGGCCAAGGGGCGGCTGTTTCAAAGGTCCAGTTCGCGCCATCGGTCGAGCTCCATATTTCATTATGCGTGTACATGGGCGGATGATGCGGCGGATCCCATCCACCCAACAACCACATTTTATTTTGAAAACTCACTAAACCAGACCCATCTTTTGAATTAAAGGGTAAAGTGCTAGTTACTTCTTCCCAATCGTATTCGCTTACAGTAAAAGCTCCAGATGATTGGGTTAGTGTTGGATCGTTGTAATCAGAAACACGGACTTCAATGGTTGTTCCTGGAGCATAGTTCATATTGATGTAAGTGTAACATTCATAAGCCATATTTGTATGGACGGCAGGAAGCCAGACACTATTATTAATTCGATACTCAACCAGAATTGAATCGCTCACTTGCGTGGCATCATATTCCCAATAAACCAGCACGTTTGAACCTTGCACAAAGGCATCAGTTGCCTTAACTGTAGTAAAACAAAACGGCTTATTTTCAAACCATAATAAATCAATTTCGCTTTGGTTAAGGCTTCGGTTATACAAACGCATGTCATCAATCGTACCCCTGAAAAGATGAGGTGATGAACTAAAAATAAAGTCAACAGCATCGCCTAATGCACCTCCGTAATTATTGTCAATACTTAGTGTATACAGGCTGTGATTTTTGTATATTCTTAGGGTATCTGCCGCTCGTGTTATGGCAAAATGACACCATGCATTGTTTGTGAATGCACCCGGATTACCTTCCGCTATGGCATTAGATCCTACACCGCTTCCATTCCAATAGACAAACGTTGAAAAAAATGACTGGGTTAAATACTCCAGGTAATAACTGTTGTGGCTGCTTAATTGAATTTCAAAATTGGATATCGTGTCGTTTGGATATTGCTTCGATGAAAATAGATTCTGGATTTCAGGAGAATTTGTTTTATACCAAAAGCTAATGGTGAAATCGCCGGAGATGGGCGAAAATTCGGAAATGGGTATATTCAGTGAATCAGATACCCCATCAAAATAAAGGGCTTTATTTAAGTTTCCAAACCGGTCATTAACAAAGGTTCCTGAACCTGTTACGATATGATTCCCATTGCCGGAGAAATCTGCCAGGGTCCCATCGAATTTATAGTGTCCTTTTAAACTGTCTGTTGGAAGTTGTGCTTTCACAGATGTAAATGGAAAAATGGCGGTAATGAGTAATAAGAATCCTAAGCGCAAACTGTGATAGGGGAAAAATAGTTCAACTAATCTCAGGGCCGCTACTCTTAGGTGTTTGCTGTTAGCGGCGGTTCTTTTTCGCTCAGTCATTTTGCTGACGTTTTAGGTGAAATGTCAAGCCTATTTGTGTTGTTAATATTCCCGTCCAATTTTTACTGGTAAGCTCTTTTGTTTGATTAATTACTGCTTCGCTGTTCGGTGAGTATAGGTAGGGTGTGTATGCAATTGATATAAAAGGTGATAAAAAATAATTGTTTTTCAATGTTAAACAATACCCAGCTTTTAAACAGATGTCGCCACCAATACCAAATGCTTTTGATGATGTTTCGTCATACACAAAGGGGTTTTCATTTATCCTTCTAAAAAGTCCACTTGATGTTGCGGAAATTATCAAGTCAGAATATAATCCTTTCGATTTTTCTTTGCTTTCGTAATGTAAAATGTATCCTAGATTAATAAAATGGAGCTGGAGTATATTGTTGAAATTTTCATTTTCTGCAGAACTCTGGAAATAAGCGTATCTTACGTTTATTCCATGTTTAAGATGTTTCTCATTTTTGAAAACATAAGAAATGGATGTGTTTAATCCATTCATTAGCAGTGGCTGCTTTTCTGTCAGGAAAGGCCGGCTCACATTGTAGGTTTGAATGGCCTTATCCCATTGGTTTGAATACAAATATTCATACGATGCATCCATTTTAATTTCTTGAGCTATGGTGCAGCCAATGTGCAATAATAATATAGTTGAAAAAATGATTGACTTCATTTTTTGATATCCGTTAGTATATTGATTACTTCCCTATATCCTGTTTCTACGGCACCATGAACCGTTTGATGATGCCCATTGGTATTCATTGCTTCACCCGCAAAATATAGTTTTTCACTTAGTGCTTGACTCGCAATTTTCCGAGCGTCTCCCATGCCTATGGTGCTATAAGAGTATGCTCCTTTTATGTAAGGATTGGTTGTCCAGTTTTCAACATGTGACGCGATAAAGGATGCTGATGCTTGACCATTATACATGATGTCTAATTCTTGTATTAATGCGTTTGTTATCGCTGCGTCACTTCCTAATGATGTTAAATATTCGGCTTGTTCACCCATGATAAATGCAAGCAATATGTTATCGTTTTGTGCTTTACCTATACTGTCATCGGCATAAGCAGCACACACTGACCCACCAATGATATTTTGATCAAAGAATTTATTGCTAAATTTTAAAAACACCTTCATCCCTGCATCCATACCTATTTTTGCGAATGCAGCTGTTTTTTCATCAGGTAATGCGGGGGTAAATTGAATGTCAGCCGATTTTAGAATGGGTATTGGAACAGTAATAATTACTTTATCTGCGTTGAATGTATTGTTATTACTGTCAGTAATTAGAATGGTTGATTGCGAATAATCAATTTTAGACACAACTGTATTGAGTAAGATATAGTCCTTTACTTGATTTGCAATTTGGGTATCGATTAAATCGAAAAAAGTTTCTTCAAATTTAAAATCATCATCTCCAGCACTCCAATGTTCTTCGTCTTTATTATTCCCAAATACAGAAAGTCGAGAAGCTGCCGCACCTTGGTCTCCAGCAATGTTTTCAACAATGTATTTATATTCATTACCCAATCCACTTTGCAAGGCATAGTCTTCGAACGAAATATCGGGTAAATCATCGCCTTCAAAAATATCAGTTTCTTGTGGTAAGGAATTTACCAACTGATTATTAAACCAAAATTTGGTTTCACTATCATCGAGGGTGATGTTAGTTTTTGACTTTTTGATTAAATCGCCCAATATACTATTTTTCCCATGTAGCCATTGTGCCCCAGTGTCAATCGGAAAATTGGCAAAACCGGTCAGCTTACCAAGTCTTCCACCATAGGTGGAAGAAGCTTCCAACAGTTGAAAATCTATTCCTTTTGACTTTAAAATATACGCAGCATATAAACCTGCAGCACCCGCACCAATGATTATAACTTTCCCGTCATAAGTTACGTCTTCAAATAAGGTTTCTTTTCGGCAAGCAGCGAGTAATGTTGAAGGGATTAAAAGTCCACCTATGGAGATTAACGTTGATTGTTTTATAAAATGTCGTCTATCCATTTTTTAAGATTGTTGTCAATTATACGTGTTTTTTAGGGTTTACGCTAATGGTTGGCAGCTATCCGAAGGTAGTTAAATTTGAAGCACGACTTATCTCACCACGCCGGGAATGCTTCATATAAGCGCTAAAGCCCCCAATTTCTTGCAGGTGTCATAGGCTGTGCCTTTTCTTATTGCTATGTTTCATGTTGTCCTACTCTTAAAACTTTTCCGTCCTTGAATTCAATGTCTAATACGTCAGGGTCAATGTTTGCTAAGCCAGGCCTGAACCCAAGATAATAACTCCAATGGTCGCTTTGGTCGGTGTTGTTTTCGTCACCCAAAATTTGTCGGACTTGAGATTTGGTCTTTCCGATTAGCATTTCACTTTCAATTATGTCTTCAGAAAGTTCGTAACGTGTCTCCTTGTCG
>JAIXRD010000058.1 GCA_027485365.1 Cryomorphaceae bacterium
CTTTGGCCTTTTCAAGTGGTGGTTTACGGAAGAACCCCTGAAACGTATGGGTCGGAATGGTATGCTACCCAAACCCCTCAATGTTCCAATGATTGTGAAATTGAAGTCCGCGGGTATGCACGTTATGGCGTAGCGCCCTACACCTTTACGCACCCGTGGACCAACGATACGGTGGTTACAGGCACAAATACAGGGTGTGGAGCAGGATCAACGAACCACCTGTTTAATCTAACCGTTCCTACGTGTCCCTTATACTGTGATTCCACCTTTACCGTGTTAAATATTCCGCCCCCGGTTATAACGGATGCCTGTGGTACGGTAATTACAAGTATTGGGTTTGAAACGCTTCCCATTAAACCTGCCACTAACATTGATTTGGTGTATGACTCCGTCCTATGTTCGGGGGAAACAACAACCATAAATCTTACCTCGTGTTTGGCGAACGGAACCGCCTATTACTTTGGCGAAGGACAAAGCGGACAAGGATCGTTTACCGTTTCACCCACTACAAATGATGCCCCAATCACCTTAAACTACAGCGCCTATGCTGAAGGGGATGGGTGTACTTCGGATACCTCGACGTTTCAACTGACGGTGTACAGTAATCCAACCGCTGCCTACCTTGTGAATCCAAATCCGGTGGTTGCGGGTATTGAAGCCGCGTTTCAAGATCAAAGCACCTCGCCAGCGTCCACCATACAACAATGGGTGTGGACCTTAGATGATAGTGTAATTAGCCTCACCCCTCAATGGAATAACTTGTATTTAACGCCAGCAAACCATGTATTGTGTTTAGCAATTCAAGATGCGGTTGGCTGTGTTGACACCCTGTGTTCACCTTTTGTTGTGGTGCCCGCAGAAGTAGCAACTCCAAATGTGATTACCCCGAATAATGACGGTAAAAACGACATCCTTTCTTTTGAATATTTGGAATTCTATCCTGAAAATAGCTTGCGCATCTTAAACCGTTGGGGAGGCGTGGTGTTTGAACAAAACGGGTATGCGAATACCTGGGATGGTGGAGAATTGATCGATGGTGTTTACTTCTATGTGTTAACGATTACCGAAAAGAACCAAACCTATAGCGGATTTTTTCATTTGATTCGCTAGGCATTTTCCGTTGATGCGCAGTTCTTTTGATTAATTTTATCCCATGAAATTTCTGTTGGTTGGACTTGGTAATCCGGGTGCTGAGTATGAAGATACGCGTCATAACATTGGGTTTAGTGTATTGGATGCCTTGGCTAAAAAACACGACGGGTCGTTTTCCTTGGATCGCGGTGCACATAAAGCAAGCATTAAATTGCGTGGAAAACAAGTGGTGCTCATCAAACCCACAACCTACATGAATCTGTCAGGAAAAGCCGTTAATTATTGGCTTCAAAAAGAACAAATCAGTAAAGAAAACCTCTTGGTAATCACGGATGATCTGGCACTTCCTTTTGGGAAAATTCGCCTTAAAGGAGCCGGCTCCGACGGGGGACACAACGGCCTTAAAGATATTCAGCAGACCCTACAAACTACGGCTTATGCGCGTTTACGTTTTGGTATTGGAAGTGATTTTCCGAAAGGAAGACAATCGGATTATGTGTTAGGGAAATGGGACAAAGAAGAACAAGTCACCTTGAATGAACGGATAACCCTTGCGGTGGAAGCCTGTGAGGCGTTTTGTACGATAGGGCTTCAATTAGCCATGACCTATTGCAATGGGAAATAAATTCCTTGGCAAGATTTAACAAATTTCAACAATAGAATTAAACAAGCACGATTACTTTCGTGAAGTAAATAATAATACCCTATGAGAAACAACCACGAAATCGATTATTACATCCACGGCGAAGAAATGCAAATGGTGGAAATTGAATTAGACCCCCAAGAAACGGCCATTGCTGAATCTGGCTCGTTCATGTATATGGATCCAGGAATTCAAATGGAAACCATTTTTGGCGACGGATCGCAGCAACAAAGCGGATTCATGAATAAATTATGGGGGGCCGGAAAACGCTTGTTAACGGGCGAAAGCTTGTTCATGACCGCCTTTACACATACGGGATCAGGTAAGGCTAAAGTAGCATTTGCATCGCCCTACCCCGGTAAAATAATTCCAATCGATTTACAGCAATATGGTGGGAAAATAATCTGTCAAAAAGATTCCTTTCTTGCTGCGGCCAAAGGGGTTTCAGTAGGAATAGAATTTCAACGAAAACTGGGAACGGGACTCTTTGGAGGCGAAGGGTTTATTATGCAAAAACTGGAAGGCGACGGCTTAGCTTTTTGTCATGCCGGGGGCTATGTAATGAAACGCACCCTGAATCCAGGAGAAACACTTCGAATTGACACCGGGTGCATCGTCGCATACACGCAAACCATTGACTATGATATTCAGTTTGTGGGTGGAATTAAAAACACCTTATTCGGAGGCGAAGGGTTGTTTTTTGCAACACTCACAGGCCCCGGAGAAGTATGGTTGCAGAGCTTGCCAGTATCAAGACTTGCCTCACGCATTCTAGCATATGGAACCGGCACAAGAAAAGAAGAGGGTTCCGGACTACTTGGTGGACTCGGAAATTTACTAGACGGCGACGGAAGGTAAATTAGGATTTATTTTAAAAGAAAAACGCCCCATGAGGGCGTTTTTTATTGCTGTAAAACCAACTCCATTAAATCTTAATAATTCGGACTGTTTTAATTCCTTGTTCATCTTGGGCATTTATAAAATAAATCCCTTGTGGGGCAGACAAGGCGGTAGAAACCGCGGTTTGGTTGAATAGATGCGTTTCATAAATAATCTTTCCGCCCACATCGGTTATGGTAAGATTCCCGGTAAATGCCTCAGCAAAGGTTATGCTTACTTTATTTACCACCGGATTCGGTGCCACACTAAATGGGGCAGATGAAAGGTCAGTTAACCCAATATAATTAATCGTAACACAGTTTGAGGTATCAGAACAACCGTTCGCATTCGTGCTCACCACGGCGTATGTTCCGTTTTGGGTGATAAGCAATGAAGAGCCATTCGCACCCGGTAAACTTGCTCCTGTAGTACAATTAATCCATTGATACGACAAGCCCGACGTATTGGAACAAAGCAATTCAGAACCGTTGCTTGGATTAATAGCAATCGTATTGTTTATCTGATCTACAAACAAATGAAGCGTAACCACACTGTCACACCCTTGTATTGTATTATAGGTCGCGGTATAATCTCCCGCTTGGGTGTAATATTGTCCGTTAAATAACACTTGTTCTCCTTGACAGATGGTTTGGGTTGACTCACTGGTTTGACTTGCGCAACCGATGTAGATAAAATCGCGATACGTTGTTGAGGCCAACGCATCTACTTGGGCATTGAGCGTGGTGTATCCTGTTGACCCATTGGTAAATGTAGTTGGGTTTGTGTTGCTGTTACTTACTGCCACAGGCGTTGAAATTCCCCAAACTACCGTTGTTGCACCAAGCGCTTCTGCGGTCATTGTAGCATTAGAACAATACACAAAAGACACATGAATTACCGGTTGTCCCTGAAGATTAAAGGTATCGATTTGGTTTGTTAAGGTATCCCCCGAAACAAGGTACACGGCTTGACTTATACCGTTGGCTCCATCGCCTCCCTTTCCTCCTGCTCCTCCAGCACCACCAGAACCTCCGGCACCACCATCACCAATTTCTGCAGTACACGTAGCTTGAACACCTCCGCCGGTTCCTCCGTTGCCTCCAACACCGCCATTACCTCCAACACCACCGGTTCCTGCTGTACCCGCTTGAATGAAACAATCCCAAAGGTTTCCATTTGAACCGTTGTAGTTAATATAAATTCCAAAAGAACTTCCAGCTCCATAACCGCCTTGACCGCCTTGGCCACCTTGGCCGCCGCCACCACCACCTGAACCTCCGTTACCTGGTCCATTATCACAAAATGTACAGGTTTGTCGGCCACCGCCTCCACCAGAACCTCCACCAGAACCTCCGCATCCATCCGCTCCATTAGCCGCTTGTGTACCCGGTGTCCAAAATCCGGTTAGTGTTGTACCGTTCGCACCATTCGCACCAAGTGCACCCGCTGTACCGGCGATTCCATTTCCTCCCGCAGTACCATTTCCTCCAGGATCTCCGTCATTTCCTTTATTACCAGAGGCCCCGCCATTTCCACAAGCAGAAGCTCCACCAACTGCACCTAATCCAGCATTATTTGCGGTACATTCATCACCTCCGGCACCTCCGCCAGCACCAGAACCACCATTTCGCCCAGTTCCTGCCAAGCCCGCTGAACCTGGATTAGAATTTCCTGTTTGTTGAGCTCCACCAGCACCACCAGCAACTCCTCCGCCACCTTGACCGCCTACACCACCAGCTCCGCCGGCATTTCCATTACTAAAGGTACACGATCCACCATCACAACTTCCTGGTCCCCCTTGAGCACCATTGCCTCCATTTACCCCATTTGCTCCTATTGTTCCGGATAATCCAGCGCCAGCGTTACCTGCTAATAATTGACAACGCACAAGATCGTAGGAAGAACAGCTGTCCATATAAATACCATATACAGAAACACCATACGGCATGGCCAGCGTTGGAGCCGGAGCATTCGCAGTTTGAATGGTTAAATCTTGAAAACGAAACCCGCTGTTGTTAACTAATTCAATGGCAGAAATACGCGGTGCAGTAACCGGTCCAATGGGATTCAAGTCTGATCTGTAAATGGTTGTTGCTCCTGCTAAACTTGTTTTAGTCCAAGCCAAGGTGTCAATAAAGCCTCCTTCAATAACAACGTGTTGTCCATTTAACGTTAGTGCGCTTTGTATGGTATAGGTCCCTTGTGCAACTCGAATATAACTTCCGTTGGGCGCCGTAGAAAAGGCTGTTGACAAATCCATTGGGTCATTCATTGTACCAATTCCGGTAGGTAAACCGGCCGTAGTTACATAGATTACTTCACATTGTGAAAATGCTTTAATTGCAAAAAAACAAGCTAAAACAAGTACGTATATTCTTTTGTTCATAGGTGTTAAATTTAAGCGAATGTACATTTTTAAGGGGGCAAATCCAAGTGTTTTTATATTTCATTTGGTTGTTTAACCTACCTAAACCATTCTGTAACATTCAGTTAAAATCACGTTTGGTGAAACTAAGAACATCTTAACGTTTATTGACATTTTCTTTAGGAGTAAAACACGTAACTTAGAAGTAAGTCAAGAGACCAGAGTATTCACGTTTAATTCTTTATACTATGAAACGCATCTTAACGAAATGGGACAAATTAAAACTGGGACGACGCCTACACTACCTTCAAAAAAGATTACACCGCGCAGAAGAAAACGGATATCAAGATAAAATAGACAAGTATACGCGCTATATTCGAGAGGTACGAGAACAATTAAAACACGTTAAAGAACCGATTCGGCGCTTGGGTTAATTTGCTCAATCCATTGTTCAACCGATGATGCTTGGTCAATCGTAAATCGTCCGGATTGGGTGCGACGCAGCGCAATTAAGGTCGCCCCTGAATTAAGTCGCTGGCCAAAATCTTGGGCGATGGAACGAATATATGTTCCTTTGGTACACGTAATTTCGAAATCGACTTCTGGAAAGCGATCGGCGTTTACATTGAATTTACTAATCGTAATTTGATGCGCTTTAATGCTTACCTCCTTGCCTGCTCTGGCAAATAAATAGGCGCGCTTTCCATCGATTTGTTTTGCCGAATACACGGGGGCAGTTTGTGTTTGTTCGCCCAAAAAACCAGCAGCAACATGATTGATTAATTCCGGGGTGATGTGGTCGATATCAAAGGTTTCATTGTACTCCGTTTCTAAATCGAACGATGGGGTGGTTTTTCCGAGTAAAAACGTGCCGGTGTATGTTTTCTCATCCGCCATGTAGGTTTCTACATTCTTGGTTTGTTTTCCTGTACAAATGATAAGTAACCCAGTCGCAAGTGGGTCAAGCGTGCCTGCATGGCCTACCTTGATTTTTTTAACCTTTAGTGCTTGCTTGAGGTTCCAACGGATTTTATTTACCACATCAAAGGATGTCCACCCATAGGGCTTATCCACTAACAACACTTCTCCTTCTTGAAAATTCATCGCGTTGCGGTTGCCTGGGATTTACACTCCGTCTTTTGTTTTTGCTTATCCGATCCGGGCTCTTGATTAATAAACAAGGCAATTAAAATTATACCAACGACAATGCGATAAATCCCCCAAACCTTGAATCCATACTTCTGTAAAAAGGAAATGAAACTCTTAATGGCAATGAAAGCCACAATAAACGATGCGACATTTCCAATAAGGAACACCAAGGTGTTTTCAGTGGAACTTAAAATCATTTCAAATCCTTTAGTTTCGTGTCCGTTCACGCACCAATCTTTTAGTAAAACAGAATATAGCGTAACGGCAGCCATGGTTGGTACAGCCAAAAAGAAGCTAAACTCTGCGGCAGATTTTCGGTTTAATCCTTGCTGCATCCCACCAATTATTGAGGCTGCAGATCGACTAACACCGGGCATCATAGCTAAACACTGCCATAGCCCAATAAATAAACCTTGACGTGTAGAAACCTCTTGATCTTTTATCTGCGCCTGCTTGGCAAAGATTCGGTCTATAAAAAGCAACAACACACCGCCTGCTATGAGCACGACCGCAATGATTAATGGTTTTTCAAATACCTCCTCGATTTTATCGTCAAAGAGTTTTCCCAATACTAATGCGGGAAGCACTGCGATGGCTAATACCCGATAAAAAGACCATTTAATGTTTACAAAAAATCGCTTCCAATACGCCACAACCACGGCTAAAATAGCTCCAAACTGAATGGAAACTGTAAACATTTTCACGTACTCCGTTTGTTGGATTCCAAGTAATTCTTCGGTAAATAATAAATGGGCGGTACTCGAAACGGGCAAAAATTCAGTTAAGCCCTCAACGAGTGCAAGCAGTAAAGCCTCAAGAATTGACATGAATTATTTGGTATTCTGAATTTCTCCGTTGTTCGGGTCGCTCGGCGGATTTTTTTTCATAATGGCGTAAAAAATCACGACATATCCAATGATGATTAAAAACGGAGCTAAGGTGATTCTGATCGGACTAAACAACTCATCCGCGTTAAACTTGCTTGGGTCATCAGATCCCCCACCAATCATCAATATAAAACCTAATACATTAATGATTAAACCGATAATCAAAAACTTATAATTCTTAGGGTCGAAGCCGAAATGTTTAATCTTACTCATACTAATATAATTTGTCCAGTTTCATTCGCAAATACTTGTTTAATGCAAACCATGTGGACACGAAAGTAATAAAAACACCCGTGGCAATCAATCCACCAATTAAGATTAATAAATTAATTAGTGAAAAGGTGAGTTCTATGGTCTCTAAGGTATTATTCAATGCATAAAAAACTGTTACGAGTAAAGCCAAGGCAATCATCGCTGAAATCAATCCATTGCGGATCGCTTGAAGCAGAAAAGGTTTACGCACGAAAGCCGCTGTTGCTCCAACCAATTGCATGGTTTTAATCGTAAATCTTCGAGAATAAAGCGCCATACGAATGGTGTTGTTAATCATCGCTACAGCAATCACAATTAACAAGAGCGCGATAGAAATAAAGAGAATCACAAACTGCTTAAACCCAAGATTAACTCGCTCCACTGAAGAAGCATCATAACTTACCTCATCGATTACATCTTTGTATGAATTAAGTAATTTGTTTTTAATGGCTATAAGTCCTGTTTTTGTAGCATGTTTTTCATTTGGAGAAAAACACAGCGAAGGCGGCAAGGGATTTTCTTCTTCGAACAACACCTTGATATCTTCAGAACCTTCTCCGGTAAATTCTTCAACCGCGCGTTCAGCTGAAACAAACCATACGCGCTTTAATTCTGGCCATGATTGAATTTGGGCTTCGATTTGCTTGATGTCCGCATCTTTAACATCTGCATTAAAGAAAATATCACATTGTATACTTTCTTTTGCTTGTTTTTGAATCGACTGAAGCGCCATAGAACCACTTAACACGACTCCTGTTAAGAAAAGAACCAATGAAATACCAATAATGGTAGAAAGGTAACTGCTTCGTATACCTCGTTTTGTATATTTTTCGATAGAATCCGCCATACTGCGAAATTACTCGCTACTTCCGATGGAAAATTACCTTATGGAAGGAATATTCAACGAATGAATGTTTATAGCGATTCAAGAACGGGTTCTACCCAATCGCCATGTTCTTTGATTAAATCAATTAAGGCATCAACCGCTTCTGCCGTGTTTACGTTTTTACGTACCACTTCTTTTTCTTTATACAGGGTGATTTTTCCTGGACCCGATCCTACATATCCATAGTCAGCATCAGCCATTTCTCCCGGACCATTCACTATACAGCCCATAATTCCAATCTTTAATCCTTTCAAATGGCTAGTACGTGAGCGAATGTTTGCTGTGGTTTCTTGTAAATCAAACAAGGTTCTTCCACAACTCGGACAAGAAATATACTCTGTTTTAGACGTTCTTAACCGTGTAGCTTGTAATACACCAAAAGAGGTTGAATTCACCACCGTTTTTGCTTGATTCGGAGCATCGATCCAAATTCCATCTCCAAGGCCATCTACAAACAAGGAACCCGCTTTTACCCCTGCTTCTAATTGAAAGGTTTCTTCGTTGTCGGTTTCCATCGATAACTTAAAAATCACGGGATTCTTTTTATTAGCTTGCTTCAGCTGCATAAAGGCCCAACGCATCCACTGTACACTGTTGTCATAAACAGAAGTTAAGACCAATACATCGTGAGCGTGTAAATTTCCAATATGTTCCACTAATTGCTCCGGAGCTGTTTCACAAAAACAAACCTGTTCCGCAGCAATTTCACCGCGTTCTTTTAAAGAAATAACCGGGAAATATCCGTTTGGATGTTGCACTTCATTTGACCACCCCTTGCCATCCACTAACACACGCAAGGTGCCTGGTAATTCAAAATCAATGGATTGCTTTCCTAAATATAAAAAGTCTGCCGCCGCATCCTGAATGTTCCATTTGTCTAATGCTGGAGCGTACACATACCCTGCAGCATATAAATTAGCAGGAGAAATGGATTCGTTTCGAGAGAAATCAGCAATAACAACCGGTACTTGTCCACCGCCCACCGTTGCACAAGCGTCCGAAGGTCTTCGTTCAAACGATACGGGATTATACGGAAGTTCCTCTGGAAATGAAGGAAGGGCTAAAACCGATTCTTGGCGTGTTAGGTTAATTAGTTTTCTTGCTACTGGAATTTCGAACTCAGGCGCTTCGGTTAAAGAAACACGGATGGTATCTCCTAAACCATCTACCAGCAAAGCACCAATGCCCACCGCCGATTTGATCCGACCATCCTCTCCATCTCCAGCCTCAGTTACGCCAAGATGTAAGGGGTAAACGCGACCGCGCTTAATCATTTCACTTGCTAATAAACGATAGGCTTGCACCATAACCAAGGTGTTACTCGCCTTCATGGAAATCACTAAATTGAAGTAGCCGTTTTTCTCACACACCTCAATAAACTCATACGCAGAAGCGACCATTCCCTCTGGTGTATCGCCATAACGACTCAAAATACGATCCGATAAGGACCCGTGATTTGTCCCGATGCGCATGGCGCGATTCAAGGATTTACACAACAACACCAAGGGCGTAAACTTCTCTTCAATGCGGTTTAACTCCGCTTGATACGTTTCGTCTGTATATTCAATGGTCTCAAACTTCTTCTTGTCGGCATAATTTCCAGGATTAACCCGTACTTTTTCTACATACTTAGCTGCAATTTCTGCGGCGTTCGGTGTAAAATGAATATCCGCAACTAGGGGTTGATTGAATCCCCGTTCAACCAAGGTTTGCTTGATCGCATGGAGGTTTTCAGCTTCTGATTTGCTCGGCGCTGTTAATCGAACCAATTCACAACCCGCTTCCAACATGCGAACTGATTCTTCCACCGAAGCGTCTGTGTCCATGGTATCGGCCGTAGTCATGGATTGAACACGAATCGGATGTTCACCGCCTAAATGCAAATCCCCAATCTGCACTTCATTAGCACGTAATCGAATTTGCTGATATGGGTTATTGCAATATTTCATAAATGTATATCAAAAAGTAGTTTAGGATTGTTTCGCGTGAAGTAAGTTCTGAAGGGAATTCATCAAGTCAGTAAAATCCGCTTCAGCGCGGTGATCGTTACGAAAGTGAAAATTTGCCTTCGAAACATGGGGCGCAATGTAGGACTCATAACATGGCATCACGTGGTTGTCCCACTGATATATAATATCACTTCGCTTGTATCCGCGGTTGTCTTGATCACGGTAAATTCTTCGGTCTAACTGAATGGCGTGTTCCACATCTACAAATACCGAATAATCAAGCAAGCCAAAAACTTCTTGATAATGATATAAAAACAAGCCCTCAACCAAGACCACCTCACTGGGGTGGATGGTAAGTAAGACATTTTTAACTGGGGTAGTATTAAAAAAATACTCCTTTACCTCAATCGGTTCTCCAGAAACCAAGGCTTTAAGATCTGCTGTTAATTGCGCTTCATTCAAGGCCGTAGGTAAATCAAAATTTACGATCCCATTCGCATCGAGTTGTTGCTGTTCAATGGGGTGATAATAATTATCCATCGTAAATAAGGCGGGATTCAAGTGTGAAAACTCTTCCGCAACACGACGCAACAAGGTGGTTTTACCTGAGCCGCTCCCCCCACAAATCCCAATAACTACAGGTTGTTTATTCTTGTTCATCAAACAAAGATAGCCATTCAATTATTCTCATTTTAATTGCTTTGCCATTAATTTTTAACTAATCTTGCATTATATTAACATTCGCATGAAAATACGTTTCTCCATAGGTATTATGCTCTTGACACTCAGCACTTGGGCTCAACTCAAAATCAACGATAAAGCACCCATGCAAAACGTTGAAATGAAATCAGTAAATGGAACCTTATACAATTTAAGCAGCCTCAAAAAAGATAAAGGCCTTATTGTTGTTTTTTCCTGCAATTCTTGTCCCTTTGTTGTAGGGGCGGATGATTTTCCGGGGTGGGAAAAACAATACGACTCACTCTACAATGAAGCCTTAGCCAATAACATCGGGTTCGTTTTAGTGAATTCCAATGAAGGAAAACGCGCACAAGCAGATTCCTATGAAGAAATGATTAAACACGCGAAAGAGCAAAACTATACCATGCCGTATGTGGTGGATGAAAAAGCCGCCTTGGCGGATGCCTTTGGCGCAAGAACAACGCCGCATGTGTACTTTTTCGATCAAACCTTTAAACTAATTTATACCGGATCCATTGACAATTCCTGGGATAAAGGAAGAAAAAGCGATGAACCGTATTTATTTAATGCCATCAAAGCACAAGGAAAAGGTAAAAAAATTAAACCCAACACCACAGAGCCCAAAGGCTGTGGAATTAAACGTGTAACCACAACGCCTAAAAATTAAGTGATTATGAAAATTTTCTTCTTATCTCTAAGCATTCTGCTTTCTTTCCAATTAATCTATGCGCAGCAAGGAAATGGTGGAAACAGCCATTACTTTCCGAAAGAAGGTTGGAAAACAATCCCTCAGATTAGCTACCCTACACCCGATGTTAACGCGCTAAGACAAGAAGATATAATCTTAGACGAACAAGGCGGACAGCCCTGGCGTTTTGGGTTCAATAACCCAACACAAATTAACTCAAACACTCACGGTATTTGGATTGACGCAAAAAACGGCGACCAACTATGGATGGTGCGAATTAAATGCCCGGAAGCCCTAACAATCAATTTGGCGTTTAACCAAACAGAAATTCCCACTGGAAATGAATTGTACGTATACAACCCGGACAAAACGTTTATTCTTGGAAAATTCACCCAAGAACACCTCTATGAAGGACAGTTGGGTACTGAATTAGTTCCTGGAGAAGAAGTCATCGTAGAATACTATGTGCCCGCAAACCATCCAAAGGGAACGATTCAAATAAATAACGTAACCCACGGATACCGCACAGCACGCGAATTCCAAGAAAAAGCCTTCGGAAGTTCCGGGAATTGTAACTTGAATGTAAATTGTCCGCAAGGTGGACCTTGGCAACAAGAACGTAATGGGGTAGTAATGCTCGTGTCTGGAAACAGTGGCTTTTGTTCCGGATCCTTAATCAATAACACCTTAAACAACGGGAAGCCCTATGTCCTTACCGCAAACCATTGCTTCAGTAATCCGGCTACGTGGGTGTTTCGTTTTAATTGGCAAAGTGCAGGGTGCAATAATCCCGCGGCAGAACCAACGTTTCAATCCTTAAGTGGTGCGGTGTTGCGTTCACGCGCCAGTGCTTCAGATTTTTGCCTCGTAGAAATTACCGGAGGCTTGCAGGGCGGAACCGTTCCAGCGGCCTTTACACCCTATTTCAATGGCTGGGATAATTCCGGAAACACGCCAACCTCAGCCGTAGGAATTCATCACCCGTCTGGAGACATTAAAAAAATATCCTTCGAAAACGACCCCTTGATTTCTACTAGCTTTGGTGGAAGCCCCGCTAATTCCCATTGGGGAGTTACCGGTTGGGATGAAGGCGTGACTGAAGGGGGTTCATCTGGGTCGCCCCTATTTGATCAAAATCATAGAATTATTGGTCAATTACATGGAGGAGCCTCCGCGTGCGGTGCCCCGGTGCTATCGGATGAATACGGAAAAATAAGCTATTCGTGGACCCCTGCAAGCAGCGACAGCACCAACCAATTGAAATACTGGTTGGATCCAAACCAATCCAATGCGACCTTCGTGAATGGTTATGACCCGTCGGGCGGCGTACCCATTCAAGTGGATCCGATTGCATCTGCTGTGGGTGGGGTTTCAGGTACCTTTTGTAGTGCTGAAGTTACACCAACCCTTACCCTTGCAAATGGTGGAGCAATAACCCTTACTTCCGTGACTATTACGTACGGGTTTGACGGAAACAACAACCTGACATACAATTGGACGGGGTCACTTGCTCAGTGGCAATCCACCACGGTGACCTTGCCGACCGTAAATTTAAGCAACGGAGTACACACCTTTAATGCGGTGATCAGCAATCCAAATACGGGCGTTGACGAAAACAACCTGAACAATTCACAAAACAGTACCCTGAATGTAGTGTTGAATGGGCAAGCGGTGGTATTAGACTTAACCCTCGATTGCTATGGGTCAGAAACCTCATGGGAATTACAAAACGCTAGCGGAACGGTAATTTATTCAGGCAGTGGCTACCTGGATGACGCCGCGGGCTTAGTAACGGAAAATTGGTGTTTAGATTTTGGGTGCTACGCCTATGTGATTGAGGATTCATATGGCGATGGAATTTATGGCTTGCCTTGGTGTCAAAGCAGCGGCAGCGTCGTGATTTCTTCCTTAGGAGACTCACTCACGGGAATTTCCGAGGCCAATTCAGATTTTGGAAATTCCGAAACCTTGAATTTTTGTGTAACGGGTGGAGGCCTTGACGGACTGAATCAAGAATCCATTAAGGTATATCCAAACCCAAGTACGGATGTAGTGAATTGGGTTTCTTCTGCTGTGGTAAACTCCTATGCAATCGTTGATTTGCAAGGAAAAAAAGTAGTGGAACGCCAGAACGTACATGCTGCACAATTCCAAGTTTCGATCGCTAACTTAAGCCCAGGCGTATATGTGTTACACGGGGTGTTTGAAGATGGAAAAACAGGCCAAGTACAAGTAATCAAACACTAAAAGATTGGCTGGGATTTATATTCATATCCCGTTCTGTAGGAAAAAATGCACTTATTGTGATTTTCATTTCTCAACCACCTTTGCGTCGTATAGAACGGCGTTATTAAACCAACTGCGCCAAGAATTCCAAGCAAGAATTCACGAATTAACGGCTCCGATAGAAAGCATATATTTCGGTGGAGGAACCCCCAGCTTGCTGAGCCCGGAAGAATTGGGATCTTTGCTCGAAGGACCAAAACAATACACAGGAAACCAAACCGTGGAAATCACCTTGGAGGTAAATCCGGAAGACCTTACCGAAACCAACTTATCGGCATGGCAAGCGCTCGGAATCAACCGACTAAGCATTGGGGTTCAAACGATGAATGATGAACTCCTGGCCTGGATGAACCGCAACCACCGCGCAGCAGACACTAGAAAGGGACTTAATTTACTGCAACAGTATGCCTTTTTAGTTTCGATTGATTTGATTTTTGGCGTGCCCCAACAAACGGAGGCGGATGTAGAAGAACTGTTAGCGCTGATTGATACCTACCCAATCGCGCATGTTTCGGCCTATGCGCTTACGCAAGAACCACAAACCTTATTGCATCACCGCGTGAAAACAGGCAAGGAACCTCAGCTGAACGACGAGCAACAGGTAGCACATTACCACCTCGTAGAACAGGCATTGAGCACTCAGGGATTTGAACATTACGAAGTTTCGAACTACGCAAAACCAGGAAAACGTGCGGTTCATAACGGCAATTATTGGAAGGGGAAAGCCTACTTAGGTCTTGGTCCTGGAGCCCATTCCTTTGATGGAAAAAGTAGACGTCGGTGGAATGTATCAAACAATGCCCAATACCTAAAACAACAGGATTGGTATGAAGAGGAAATGCTGAGTGCAGACAACCAATGGAACGAACTTTGGCTTACCGGACTCCGCACACAACACGGCGTACCAATGGAACGCATTGACGCCTTGGGTGGATTTCGTACCGATGAACAGCGAATGCTCGAGGCCTTAATCAAGCAGGAGAAAATACACGTACAACACAACGGCTATTGCCTAGCCCAAGACCACTGGTTGGCCGCCGACGGAATCAGCATGCAGTTGTTTCGAGCGGGATGATCTTTTAGTAAAGTCAAATTTGTATATTCGTATATACGCAACAAACCTGCTCCAATACACCCTTTTTAGATGTATAAGCGAAGTTTTATAGCGTGTATAAACAAGTTATGGTTAATTAATTTTAATTTATGGAAATAGAGGAATTCAAAAATTTTATAAATAATCCAACATCAACTAGAAAAGAATGGTTGAATGGAATTAATTTACTTTATACTGGTAATTCTCAAACTAACGTAAGAGAAACAAAAAGTAAAATAAATAAAATAATTAAATCAAATAAAAATGAGGAATTAGCACGCTGGGATTTTAGAAATTATAATCATTGGAAAAATTGCGTTGAAGGTGATGTTATTAAATATAAGGAAAAATATTTAGAAGCACTTTTGAAAGTAAAAGAACCTATAAAATATATAATATTTTCAGAGGCACCTAAGCTCACTTGGAAAAGTAGTGAGAACCCATCGTCTGCATATTTATTTGGAAATAAACCGGTTTCTGGAAATTATAAAAGCGCTCCATTAAAAGCATTTAATTCTAATCAACCCATCATTAAAACCTTTGCTCAACATAGGGTGGCATTTATTGATTTAATGGATCTTCCTTTACCCATAGATGGCAATTTAAGAAAAGAATGGAATTATATATTCGAAATAGATGGAAATCCATTAAGTGTTTTTCTTCTTGAAAACGCAATTGAAAATTTTATACAAAAATCAAATTGCATTTCTAAAAAGAAGAATCTATATAAGATACAATTTGATTCCGATATTTACTTTGCTTTTATGATGCCGCCGAAAACGTCAATGGGAATTATCGAGCATTATTTTAAAAAAAATAAATCTATAAATATTACAATTGATGATGTAAATGTTTATTTGCCAAATGAGAGAATTATTCAGTGCAATAATATATATACAAAAATTTTCAAATCAGAATTAATACAGGAAATATTACCATTATACTCAAGAGTTGCCATGTCAGGATCAAATACCCCTAGTGATTTATTATTAAAGCATGCATTGAATATAATTATTTAACTAACCATAACAGCGTGTAAGCAATATCCCGAATCGTTCCTCTCGGGACATCGCCTACACGCAAACCCTTATCGCTCAGTGTAAAAAGCCAACCGCACAAATGGCACATTTGGTTTTGCCCGACTCACGAGCCAACGCTCAAAAAACCAAAAGAGCCATTTTTTTCCAACGCTCGGACAGACGAACAGAAAGAAATTCAAACATTTTTTATATTGAAAAACGAGATATTGAAAAATAAAAACTAAATTTGCGACTTGACATCTTTAACAACAATGAACAGAATTAAAGAAGTACTTGAAGAAAAAGGAATTAAGCAGACTTGGTTAGCCGAACGGCTTGGTAAAAGCTATAATATGGTTAACGGATATGTGCAAAACAGACAACAGCCCAGACTTGAAGTGCTTTACGAAATAGCAAGAATTTTGGACGTTGAAGTTAAAGAATTAATAATAGAACAAAAAGACAAGAAATGAGCAATTTATACGAACAACGATTTTTCTCTGCCTTGAAGGACACTTTTATTGGACACCCAATAAAAGGAAAATCAGGTTATGTGAATTTAATGGATATCAAAGCACAGTATTTTGCTGAAATTGAACCATACATAAAAGCTGAGATTGACAAACAAATTGAAGCAAAATTCAGAGAAGAATTGTTTGAAAAACTCTACAACTTTTTTGACTGTTACCTGAATGAAACAGGTACTGTTTTCTTTGCCAACTCACAAATACATAAAAACCTTTACGAAAAAGTTTATTCTGACCGTGATGATGTTGCTTTGTTTTGGAAAACACAAAAACTCTATTACGTAAAGTCTGAAGCAAATTATGAAGATTTACAAACTGAAGTAAACGGAATTAAGATTTTGTTTGACGCTTCTGAAATTAAACACGCAAAGGGCAATGAAAAAAAAGCAATACAATTCTATTTGGTAAAAGCAACCAAAGAAGAAGTTGTTTTTAAAATTCGCTATCAGGAAGCCAACAAGTATGACCGCTTGAAAGAATACTTGGAGCTTGAAAAAAACAATGACCTAATGGATAAGTGTTTGGACGAATACAGTACAGAGCTTCACCCAAATATCATCTTTTCCAATACAGCAATTGACCGCTCTGTAATTACTAGCAAAACAGACAGCAGAAAATGTTTATTTATAGAAAATTTAGATGATGCTTTAAACTCGGTAAAGGTTGAATACAGCATTAACGACTTATCATTAATGCTAACCTACTTACACAAAAAAGGCATCATTCTTTATGATGAAGATTTGAAAAAAATCTTTAGTATTTACAAACGACAAAACGAAATAGACTACTTTATACACAAAGATGCGGAAGGCTTTTTGAAAGAGCAGTTTGATATTTATGTTTATAATTGGTTATTCAATGATTTAGATACCGACTTTGATGCGGCTACTGTAAAGCGTATGCAAAACATCAAAAAGATTGCACACAAAGTCATTGAATATATTGCAAGATTTGAAGATGAATTAAAAGCTATTTGGGAAAAGCCTAAGTTTGTTTTTGACTGCCATTATATCATAACGCTTGATCGTATTAGCCATAATAAAGCATTATTGTCTAAAATATTTAAAAGTGTAAATTGGGATAAACAACTAATAGAATGGAATAAACTTTCTGAAGCCTTGATTGATGAAAGAAACAATGAAGTTTTAAAAAAAGAAATGCCTGATTTTATTGGTAAAAATATTGACTTAAATAATATAATAATTAATGGAGAATTAAATGATTATTACAAATTTTTACCTCTTGACACTAAATTATTTGATGATCTGGAATTGGATATAATTAACTCAATAGGTGATATTGATAGTTCTATAAATGGTGTTTTAATAAAATCAGATAACTTCACAGCATTAAACTCAATTGTTAATAAATATAGGAACCAAATAACCACAACTTATATAGATCCACCATTTAATCTTGGAGAAAATGCCGATTTTAAATATAAAGTAAATTACAAAGATTCAACATGGCTTTCTTTACTTGAGAATAGAATTTCAATTAACTACGATTTGTTGAATAATGATGCTGGTGTATTTTTAATGAGAAATGACTATAATGGTAATTATTTAAGTCGTCAATTATTGAATAAACTTTTTGGTGAAGAAAACTTCAGAAATGAGATTTTTGTAAGTCGTATTTTTAAAAACAAGACAGATAAGAAAATAATGTCTTTGCCTTTTAGCTTTGACACAGTCTTAGTTTACTCTAAGAATAATTCATTTTACTACCGTGATCCTTATGTTGAAAGAAATGAAGAAAGAGCTGCATTTTGGAGGCACATGAATGATAGTGCTGGTCAGGGTTCATCAAAAATATTCTTTGGAATTGAGCTTGAACCACCATTTGGAAAACATTGGAAGTACTCTCAAGTTAAGATTGATGAGAAAATTTCACAAAAGAAGTTAAAACTATTTTGTAAAAAATGTGATTATATCCACGAAGAAGGTATTATTGAAAATTGTCCAAAATGTGGCTCATTTGATTGGAATCCTAAGTACTTTGTAGAAGCTTCTGATAAAAATATTTTAACTGGTGATTGGTCTGATATTGGTATAACATCTAATCAGCTTCAGTTGCATACGAATTGGAATGACATAACGGGTTATTCAAACCAAACAACGTTCTCTACTGAAAACTCAATAGCTTTATTAGACAGAATAATTTCAATTACATCTAATGAAAAAGATTGGGTTCTTGATTATTTTTTAGGCAGTGCATCTACAATTGTTAGTGCACACAAACTAAAACGGAGATGGATAGGTATTGAGATTGACAAACAATTTGATAATGTTGCCTTTCCCAGAATGGTTGAGACCTTGTCAAAGTACGGTGGAATTTTCAAATACTATTCATTAGAGCAATACGAGGATACACTAAGAAACTCAAAATACTCGCAGATAAATATTAACAAAGAAAATATTACAGAATACACATTTAAAAAGGAAGTAAAAATGCTTGATGGTATCACAGTTGATTATTCAAAAAAACAATCGATGTATACAATAGAAAAAATATATCCAAATATATCCAAAATCGACATTTCAGAGACCATTTCTAATGTTATTGGTATTGGTATAAAGCAAATTAATAGCGATGAAGTTATTCTACTTGACGGTTCATCAATTATATTTTCTGAACTTAATTACGAACAACACCCATTTTTAAGCAAACTTATTTACTGGCAATCTAAAATTAAATAATATGGTAATAAATTTCAATCAAGTATGGTATAACAATGCCATTGAAGAACAAAAGGAAAGAGCACCTTTTATGATGACAAAATTTGCAGATAACGCTGCGAGAAAAGCTGGTCAAATTAGAGGGTTGGTAATCGAACATCATGTTAGTGGGTGGTTTAAAAGTAATTATCCAGCTTACTATCTAGAACCTGATAATTACAGACAATGGACTAAAATATGTAGTCATGACTTTAAACTGAAAATTAATTTTAAGGTACACTTTATTGATGTTACTGGGCCAAAGAAAGATGGTTCATTTGGTCATTATGAGCATAAACCTGTTGGTCCTGATTTTCATATTTTATGCAGTGCCTTAGGTTTTGTTTCGTGGAATAATTGTGACTTTAAAAAAGGTTTTAAAATATTAGGAGTTGTCCCTGAGAAAGATTACACTGAAATTGTAGATTTCTCAAAACTTATCAATTTCAATACTTGGTTAAAAAGTATAGGTCTATGAATTCATTCGAAGTAATAAATAATGAATTTTGTTTTTTCGATGTTGAAAAGGCAAAAAAAAGAATATCAAGATATCAAAAAATACATCCTGCAAAAGATGTTTTTGTTTTTGCTCAAAAAATAAAGTTCGAAGAACAGATAGTGTTGACAAGAGATGAATTAATTGCTGAACTTCATTTGCTGAACATAAATAGCAAATTTACTAAGAAGGAAGCGTTTGCTATGATTAACAATGACAAGTTTGTAAGCAACTACATTAAAGGTAACGTTTCGTCTTTTAGTAAATTAAAGAATTATTTGCAAGGGAATAGGATTTTGAAAATTTATAATGAAGACTTTCGAAATTCAAAAATAGAGAACGAATCCATTGACTTAATTGTGACAGACCCTCCATACCCAAAGCAATATCTTAATCTTTATAAAGACCTGGCTATATATGCTGAAAGAGTTTTAAAACCTGGAGGTTCATTATATGCAATGGCAGGGCAATCATATCTTCCAGAAATTATGAACCTTATGAGTGTCGATGGACTAAAATACAATTGGACTTTGTGCTATCTTACTCCAGGTGGTCAATCGCCACAATTATGGCAAAGAAAAGTAAATACTTTTTGGAAGCCGATATTATGGTACACCAAAGGCACAAATAATAAATGGTTAGGTGATGTTGTTAAAAGTGACGTAAATGACAATGATAAGGACTTTCACTTTTGGGGTCAATCAATTTCTGGAATGAATGATCTTATTAAGCGAGTTTCTGAACCCGGTGATTTAATCTTAGATCCATTTTTGGGTGGTGGCACTACTGGTGCTGCTTGTCTATATAACCTGAGAAACTTCATTGGAATCGAATTGGATAAAGATTGCTATAAGACATCAAAAAAGCGTCTTTTTCAAATAAATGAAGAAATTATAAATGGCTAAAATAGTACTAGAAAAATTAGTAAAGGATAATCCTGCAAGTTTGCCTGAGTTTTTTAAAAACTTAGATAAAGAAACTTTTGGTATTGATTGGAAGTTGCATGAATACCAGCAATCAGCTTTAAGGCACGCTTTAAACACCTTGTATTATTTCTTTCATCAAAAAGAACATCTTTACAATCATTATCAAACACAAACCAATGAAGATTGGAAAAAGCAAATTAGCTATGCTAATGACAGTACTCATTTTGGTTTGTTAGGTCAGTACTACAAAGTAGAAGAAAACCAAATACCTTATACTGAATTTTTAAATCGTGCCTCTTTATGGATGGCAACAGGTTCAGGTAAAACTTTAGTGTTAATTAAGCTTATTGAATTTTTACATCAACTAGCTACTTATAATCACATTCCAAAAAACGATATTTTAATTTTAGCTCCAAAACCTGAAATTCTAAATCAAATTAAAGAGCATATTGAAGTTTTTAACAAAAACAGTTCTGTAAAAATCATTCTCAAAGATTTAAGAGAGTTTGAAAAATCAAAACACTTACAAACCTCTTTATATGAACCAGACGGCATCACTGTTTTCTATTATAGAAGTGACAACATTAATGATGTAGACAAAACAGAGCAGTTAAGTTACAAAACGGTTTTAAACAATGGTAAGTGGTACGTACTATTAGATGAAGCACACAAAGGAGACAAAGAAGATAGTATAAGACAAGCCTACTACTCTATTTTGGCTCACAAAGGCTTTATTTTTAGTTTCTCGGCATCGTTTACAGATACTGTTGATATTGTTACCACTGCATATAATTTCAATCTTAAAAAATTCATTGAAACAGGCTTTGGAAAACATATTACTGTAAGCGGTGAGGAATATAAAAATTGGAATAAAAACAAAGAGGATTATTCAGAAACAGAAAAAACTGAAATGGTAGTAAAATCGTTATTGGTTTTAACTGCCATTAAGAAAGAAGCCGAATATATCAAAACTTATCATCCTGATTTATACCACAATCCTTTATTGATTACGATTGCCAATGAAGTAAATACAGTTGATGCTGAATTAAAATTATTCTTCAAACAATTGGCTATAGTTGCATCAGGTAATTATGATATTGAAAAGGCTAAGGAGGTTTTGAGTTCGGATTTAATTATTCACAAGTCATATCAA
>JAIXRD010000112.1 GCA_027485365.1 Cryomorphaceae bacterium
CGTCTATGGATTCTGCCAGTCAGATTCTTAAGTACCGCTTTCTTCATAATGTGAAATTTGATGCGGAATTAACGTATAAATCTAAGTTTTCAGTAGGCTTGAGCATGAAGTACTTTAGTAAAATCGTAAATATGGATGCGATTATTAAAGACTTCGAAGAAACTACCGCTGCGTCAGGCGGCGATAAGCAGAACATTCGATACATGGATTATTTTAATGCACATCGATTCGGTAATATCATCTTTGATGCGCGCGTTTCGTACAGCGTGAATGAACACCATAAGATTGCCTTGGTGGGTTCTAATATCTTGAATCGAAGTTATTCCCTTCGTCCACTTAAAATTGAACCCCCTCGATCCATTATGCTACAGTATACTTGGAAGATAAGTTAGTATTTCTATTGCGATTCTAAAATTAACCTGTATCTTTGCACCCTGATTTTTTTATTAACCGAGGTTTAGCACCTCAATTTATAAACGCATATGGCAACAAGAATTCGTCTACAAAGACACGGTAAAAAAGGAAAAGCATTTTTTCACATTGTAGCTGCAGACAGCAGAGCAAAAAGAGATGGTAAATTCATCGAGAAATTAGGAACATATAATCCGGTTTCTAATCCAGCAACAATCGACATCAACTTTGAACGTACCTTACATTGGGTAACAGTTGGAGCAGAAATGAGTGATACTGCACGTGCTATTCTTTCTTACAAAGGCGTATTGTTTAAAAGTCACTTATTGAAAGGTGTTGAAAAAGGTGCATTCACATTAGAAGAGGCTGAAAAGAAATTTAACGTTTGGCTCTTAGAAAAAGAGAATAAAATCCAATCTAAAAAAGACGGGTTATCAAAAGCGTCTGATAAAGAGAAAGCAGAGCGTTTGAAAGCTGAAATGGAGAAAAATGCAGCTAAAGCAGCAGCCTTAGAGGCAAAAATGAATCCAGTAGTTGAGGAAGCTCCAGCGGCAGACGATGCTCCTGAGGTTGATGAAACTCCAGTAGTTGATGAAGCTCCAGCAGTAGAAGAAGCCCCAGCAGCGGAAGAAGCTCCAGCAATTGAGGAAGTTTCAGTAATTGAAGAGACTCCAGCAATTGAAGAGGTTCCAGCAATTGAAGAGGTTCCAGCAATTGAAGAAGCTCCGGCAACAGATGAAGCTCCTGCAGCGGAAGAGGCTCCGGCAACAGATGAAGCTCCTGCAGCGGAAGAGGCTCCAGCGGCAGAAGAGGCTCCAGCAGCAGATGAGGCTCCAGCAGCAGAGGATACAACAGAAACAGCAGAATAATTTATACCCCATTGGAGGGATTTATTGAAATCGGTCATATTGCGAAACTTCACGGATTCAAAGGTGAGGTTTCGTTGTTTTTGGACGTTACCAATTCAGACGATTATCGGGATTTATCCGTCGTTTTTTTTAATATGGACGGGATACCAACGCCCTTTCATATTGTTCGTATAAAACCGATGAATAAGGGCTTTCTGGTGTTAACGTTTGAAGGTATTTCAAATGAGGCGGACGCTAAAACGCTGCTAAGGAAAGCTGTATTTCTTCCAGAAGTAGTATTACAAGAATTAGATGAGCATACCTTTTATGACCATGAGGTGGAAGGTTTTACGGTAATCGATACCGTTCGGGGAAACATCGGTAATGTCGTTAGCATTATTGATCACCCCTCAAATCCCTTGCTTCAAATTGATTGTGATGGACAAGAAATTTTGGTCCCATTGAATCTGGACTTGAATAAGACCATTAATCGTACCGATAAAACACTCACAATTACAACCCCTGAGGGCTTACTTGATATCTACCTTGGTTAATTTAATAATCCAAGACAAATTTTCATTCGAATCACATGTTTTGCGGCCTCAATCACTTGCGCCTTAAATTCCTTGTCTTTTTTGTATCGCGCAAGCAACTCTTGATGTGTTTTAGCTGCGTCAACTGGCATTAATACAATGTGACAACCAGCAGCAATAGCTTTACTTGCACTTTGCGGCACATTAACAACTCCGCCCATATTCATGGCGTCGGTTACAACAAGGCCTTTAAATTTCAATTCGTTCTTGAGTAAATCAGTTACAATAGTCTTTGAGCACGTAGCCGGAAGTCCATTGGTATTATATTCTTTGTTGTTAATTACACCAATGTGTGCAACCATGATTGAAAGTACACCTTGTTTTATGAGTTCGGGGTAATTGCTGATTTCCTTTAATTCGCCATCTATGGTTTGTAAAGAAGCGTGGGTGTCGCCGCTAACCAATCCGTGACCAGGAAAGTGTTTTGCTGTGGCAATAATGTTCTTGTTTTGAGTCTCTTGGATAAACGTATTGCACCAGGGAATAAGTTGACCGGGTTTTGAACCAAATCCTCGGTACCCTACCGTAGCATTGCCTGCTACATCTACGACCGGTGCAAAATTGTAATTGATCCCAATATCGTTTAAATCGCTTGAAATTTGTTGAGCTACTTTAATTACTTCATCTATAGAGCTGATTTCAGCCGCTTTTTTAACAAGAGTTGACCCAGCTATTTTACGATTAACTAAACTAGGTTCTGCATCTGCACTGTATAAAAATGGTAAGTTACCTAAGGCTTTATTCGTTTTTTCAAAGGATGAAATCATGGAGGTGAATTCACTTTTTGTGCCATTTAACATCAATACACCCCCAATAATCCGGTGGTTGATGTGGTCTTCTATCGTTGCTTGGGTTTGACCATATTTCCCAACGGCCGGCATGATAAGTTGTGCGATAATTGCTGTATCATCCAACTGGGACATAACGTCATTTACTGCGTTATCTAAATCTGAATTTTCACCTAAGAAATCTGATAATTTGAATTTTATTTGAGTTTCAGGTTTTGGTACCTCGGGCGTTGGCTTAGTATCCGCCTGCTGAGAACAGGCAAACAATCCAAAAAGTGACGAAAAAAGCAGAAAAGTAAATTTCAAGTTCATGGTATTTTTTTTCAAAATTAAAAAGCATTTAGAAGCTGCAAGGAGTATGCCATGTTTCTTATCAACACATCACCTTGGATTGCGATGTTAATATACCAATAGTTATTTGTAACTTTAATGTTAAGTTCGGCGCAATTATTTTGATCATTAAGCGACTAACATCAAAAACTACTCAATGAAATACCTTATTGTAATTTTACTTTGGTCTCTTACTTACCAGTTTTCCGCCCAAAGTTTATATGACAAAAATACAGTGCAAACGGTAGAAGTGTTCTTCACACAGGCGAATTGGGATGCTTTACTAGATAATCTTGCGATTACCACAGAGGATTATTTATTAGCCGATTCGGTAAGAATAAATGGTGTTGTGTTTGATTCGGTTGGTGTTAAGTACAAAGGGAATAGTTCGTATAACTCAAATAATAACAAAAACCCTTTGCACATAAACCTTGATTGGGTTCATAGTAATCAGGATTATCAAGGGTATACCTCTTTAAAGCTTCAAAATCTGTATTCAGATCCATCCATGATTAGAGAAGTACTTTCCTATGCAATCCTTGAAAATTATATGGATTGTCCGAAGTCTAACTTTGCGAATGTATACATCAATGGCACGTTACGCGGCTTGTATTCTAGTGCAGAAAGTATAGACGATCGGTTCAATACGAATCATTATTATGACCAAGCCGGGTCATTTTTTAAATGCAATCCGATTGGTGGAGCAGGTCCCTTTGGTGGAACTTCCCCTGATTTGAAATATATAAGCGCTGATACCACCGCATATGCCAATGGGTATGAATTGAAATCAACCTATGGATGGACAAACCTCGTAGACATGATTAATACCTTGAATAATAATTTTTCTTCCATTGAAGATAAATTGGATTTAGATCGAGCCATTTGGATGTTGGCATTTAATAATGTGCTTGTTAATTTGGATTCTTACAGCGGTGCCTTTCGTCAAAATTATTATTTATATCAGGACATCAATAATCGGTTTGTTCCTACGGTTTGGGACTTAAATATGAGTTTCAATGGGTTCCCGGGAGGAACAGGTTCAGGTTCCGGCGGTACGAACTTAGATCCAATGTCCAACAGTAGTTCTAATAATCATCCATTGATAAAAAAAATCTTAGCTGATCCAATGTACAATCGAATGTATATGGCCCATGTTAGAACCATGGTTCAAGAAATGTTTGCTTCTAATTGGTACATAACGCAGGCAAATACCTTGAGAAATACGATTGATTCATATGTTCAAGCAGACCCATTTAAATTCTATACCTATACCCAATACCAGAACAGTTTAACCACTGCGGTTACCGGAGGGGGTGGACCGGGGGGAGGTAATTCAATCCCTGGAATTCAAACCTTAATGAATGGCCGAGTTTCGTATTTCAGTACAAATCAAAATTACACCTTGTTAGCTCCGACAATTAACAGTTATGCTGCATCAAATCAGACACCTGCATTTAATGAGACATTCTTTATCACATCTGCGGTGACGAATGAAACCGCGGTATATCTAGGGTATCGCACCTCACATGAACTTCGATTTACCCGCATTCCTATGTTCGATGATGGAAATCATGGAGATGGGGCCCCTGGTGACCATACCTATGGCGCATCCGTTACTGCAAACGGTCCTCTCTTTGAATATTACATCTATGCCGATAATGCGAATGCTGGATTATTTAGTCCACAGCGCGCTGAACATGAATTTCATGCGTTGGATTTGAATATTCCAGCTCCGTCTGTGGGGCAAGTTCAAATTAATGAAGCGATGTCAGACAATGAACTGACTCATGATGATCCCTATGGCGAATCAAATGATTGGGTTGAATTACACAATACAACCCCTAATGCTATAGATTTATCTGGCATGTTTTTAAGTGATGACCTATTGTTTCCACAAAAATGGATGATACCAACAAATACCGTAATGCTCCCGAATGCCTATTTAGTAATTTGGACAGATAATGATACACTCCAAACGACCGGCTTACATGCTAATTTTAAATTAGGGGCTTCCGGAGATTTTCTTTCGCTGTCTAATGGAGCAACGGTTTATGATCAAGTATCAATCCCCGGATTACTGACGGATCAGTCCTATTCCCGTTGTCCAGAGTCAGGAGTGGTATTTGATACAGCTGTGCCTACCTTTAATGCAATGAATAATTGCTCTGCGGGACTAGAACCGATCGAATGGACTACATTAATTTACCCGAATCCAACCACGGATGTACTCAATTTGGATTTTCCAAAATCCGCCAAATTTGACATCCTAGATATCAATGGGCGCTTAGTTTACGCCGGGGAAGAGGTCCATGGAACAACACTGTTGAATACTGCAAATTGGAATAATGGACTTTATCTTGCAATAATTCATTATGCGGGTGGAGAGACGCAGGCAATAAAGTTTATCAAACAGTAGCTACTCTTGTGCTAAATGATTTTGAATCATCTGCACCATTAAATGACGCTGATGAATTTCTCGCAGGTAGAATTGGTTTACTTTCTTCGAAATGAATTTACGTTTACTGTATCCAAACGTAATAAAACCAAAGGCTTTTCGGATAAAGTTCAGGTTAGGGGAATAATCTAAATCCAATCGACCAATCGTTTTTAGTACGTCATTAATTCCTGGACTTAAATCCATTTTAATTGCTTGTTGACGAATGCCTTCAATAAGGGTATCGTAACGCTCCAATTTGATGCGCTCGTAGTCTCTGGTTTTCATAAACCGTGCGTATTGAAAGTCTGCATCGGTGAATGCATGAAATAATTCTTCGATTGTCATAATTGAATGTGCACCGCAAAAGTAATAAAAGGAATAGAATAGGGCATGTTTTCCACTCCAATTCTCTATTTTTGCGCTCTATGAAAACGAAATCAACCCGAAAAAATAAGGTGAACGTGGTTACCCTAGGGTGTTCTAAAAATACCTTTGATTCGGAAATTATGATGGCTCAGCTAAAGGCAAACAGTTTTGATGTGGGCCATGAGCGAAACGAAGAATCGGAGATTGTAATCATTAACACCTGTGGTTTTATTGATAATGCTAAACAAGAGTCAATCGATACTATTCTACAGTATGTAGATGCGAAACAACAGGGTTTAGTTGATAAAGTCTATGTGACCGGGTGCCTCTCAGAGCGTTACCGAAGCGATTTGGAACAAGAGATACCTGAGGTTGATGCATATTTTGGAACGCGTGAATTACCAAGGTTACTGAAAACGCTCAAAGCAGATTATAAATATGAATTGGTTGGGGAACGTTTACTCACAACCCCAAACCATTATGCGTACTTCAAAATAGCTGAAGGCTGTGATCGTCCGTGTTCTTTTTGTGCCATTCCGTTGATGCGAGGAAATCACGTGTCTACTCCGATGGATCAATTAGTTACGAACGCCACGCAATTAGCAAAGCAAGGGGTAAAAGAGTTATTGTTAATCGCACAAGATTTGACCTATTACGGCTTAGATATTTACAAGAAAAGAAACCTCGCCGAATTGGTAGATAAATTATCAGATATTGAAGGAATTGAGTGGATCAGAATGCATTACGCTTTTCCGGCAGGGTTTCCCATGGATGTCTTAGATGTGATGAGAGAACGTTCCAATGTCTGTAATTACTTAGATATTCCCTTGCAACATGGATCTACGGCGATGCTTAAAGCGATGCGCAGAGGTATTACACGCGAAAAAACAGAAGAGTTAATCGATGCAATTCGTCAAAAGGTTCCTGGCATTGCACTGCGAACTACCCTGATTTCTGGTTTTCCTGGGGAAACAGCACAGGATTTCGAAGAAATGATGGGATTTGTTGAACGCAGTCGTTTTGATCGCTTGGGTATCTTTACCTATTCACACGAAGAAAACACGCATGCTTATTCAATGACGGATGATGTGCCGGATGCAATAAAACAACAGCGCGCAGATGCGGTGATGGAGTTGCAATCAGGTATAAGTTATGAACTGAATCAAGCGAAGGTTGGAAATACCTATAAAACATTGTTTGATCGCGTAGAAGGAGATTACTTTATCGGCAGAACCGAATTTGATTCTCCGGAGGTGGATAATGAAGTGCGTGTAAAACGAACACCTTCCTTATATGTACCACTGGGCGCATTTTCTCAAGTTAAAATAATCTCCGCAGATCATTATGATTTGTACGGTGAAATATTATGATTAATTTTAAATAAAAAAACATGAAAAATCTGTTATCATTCGCTGTCCTTTCAATGCTTTTTGTGCTCAATAATGCATGGGCTCAACCTGCATCACCACTTACTGTAATTGATGCTACAAGTCCAAATGCCTGTGACGGTTCGGCGTCCATTACAAATCAAAATATTGTTAATATCAATTCCATTGTTTGGTACTCGAATGGCGCGATTTTGGCCCAAGGGGTTACCAGTGTTTCTAACCTTTGTGCAGGAACGTATGGCGTGTATTATACAACCTTCATTGATTCTGTAACGGCAACCTTTGTAATTTCTGGGAATCCATGCAACAGTTTGCAGGCTGTAATCACCGGGACACCTGCAAGTTCTCCGAATGCATTCGATGGATCAGCTTCAATAACTGCTGTTGGCGGGTCTGCACCATACGCCTTTCTGTGGAGTAACGGGGCTACCACCAGTACGATTAATGGGCTTGGTGTTGGCGCGTATTACGCTTGTGTTACCGACATGAATGGCTGTGTAAGCTGCGATAGTTTTACCGTTTCGGCAACCATAAATCCAGGAAATGATACGGTGTTTGTAATTAACAACAACAACATCCCGAACGTAATTGATTCGCTTGGAATGCAACAAGTGCTTGATTGTAGCATTGATTACAATGCGATTGGTGCAGCCTTTATTTCGGGATCTCAATATATTCCAAGCGGCAACCCAAATGCGCTAGATAGCATTTATCTTACTTGGCAAGTTTATGATACCCTAGTTCCTGCAAATGTAATGGCAAGCTATGTGGTGGGCTATTCTATATTTCCTCCCTTGGCTCAAGCATACACCGCGAGTTTAGAGATTCATTGTCCGCAAAAGAATACCAATTACAATACCTTATTGATTATTGATCAGTTTTATTCTGCTCAATTGGGGATTATAGAACCTGTTTACACACCAAGTATTTGCGTTCAGGACGGGTGTGCTTCAGTTAATCTGCTTACGCCTCAACGTGGTGAATTGACAATTTATTCAATAAACGGTAGTTTCATGTCGTCACAGCAGGTTTCGAATGTTTCATCCGCACAAATTCAAATGGCGAACTGGAACCCAGGAATATATTTTATGCATTACAGCCTAGCCTCAGGAGCGCGTGGTGTTTTGCGTTTTGTAAAACTTTAATGATTATTAAATAAGGACATCATTACATGGCCTTCCGAATTGCTGTTGTTTTATGTGCAGCAGTTGAAGTAGGGTAGCATGTAAATCCACTAGAGAGGCATGTTGAGTATTCAGCATGCCTTTTTTGATTTAAGGACCTTTTACGTACTATAGAATACAATGTTGGCTGTGCTATATTCGACTCCTATGGAGTCGCGCGGCATAGGTATTGGATATTTATTTATAGTCTAGGACTCCAACGGAGTCCGTTTGACGAGAGCGCTCGTTTTCTGTTGATGGGGCTCAATCACAAGAAAACAATATTACCCCTTTAAGCTAAAGTGTTTTTAATCCGATCACCAACTTTGATTTTCATTTTAAGTAATTTTATTTTGAGAATAAATAAATCTGAGAATGAATTAAATAAGTTGAAAAGAAGAGATAGCATAAGAACTCAAGATTTAGTATTTTTAGATAAAAAGTTTATTCAAGAGAATGGATTAAGATTTTCCAATGAAAATTGAATTAACCCCTTATTAGCCATGAAGTAAAATATAAGTGCGTTTGAAAATTATAGGATAACATGTATAAAAAGAAAGATACTTCTTTAGCTTATAAAATAGCTGCTATCGTTATCTGTTGTCTCGGAAATTTAGTGATTTATGGACAATCATTTCAGAATGGAGATTTAGATGGAATAATTGGTAGTTCAAATACACCTACTGGTTGGGTGCAAGTCCCTTTTGGTGACCCTGTTTCAAATGCATCCTCTGTAGGCGAAGCTACAAGCGATGTGACAGGATTAACTGGCCCATACACACCGACAGGTATTAATGGAAATCCTTATTCAGGTAATACTTTTACAAGCGGCGTTCATTCCTATTATCCTCCAGACGGGCAACTTTTTCGAGAAGGAATAATGCAGAATGTAAACGGTCTAATTCCTGGAGAAAATTATCAAATTCGATTCTATCAAGCAGTTGTCAAGCAAGCGGCTGCTCTAGATTCAAGTGGTTCATGGTCCGTTTTTGTCGATTCTAATTTAATCGGAATTACTGCGCC
>JAIXRD010000188.1 GCA_027485365.1 Cryomorphaceae bacterium
ATCATATTCCAAATCTTGTTTCATGAGTTCATCATCACTAAGCTCAGCATCTATTTCAAACCCGTTATAATATGGAGACATGTTACCTCTAGAAAACCAAATGGAATCTGTTATTTCTAAAACATTCGATTCGATAGGCTCTACCCGGATAAGTAAGGCGTTATTCGATTTGATAACCAGGTTGTTAAAAAACGATCCATATGCTTTTGCACCAGGGATTTCTGTAGGTAGCGGGTCGAAATCATCAAAAACACTAAAGAGAGATTTTTCGTTTTTTATGCCAAACGTGAATCCGGATAATTCGAAATATTGATTCTTCCCATAAAAGATATTTAATCGCTGATCAAAGTCAATTCCGGCATCTTTTAATGATTTATTGTCCGTAGAACCATCAAATAATTCTTGGTGGATTTCATCCATGAAGTCATACTTAATAAGTTCATCAACTCCGATTTTCTTAAGTACGTCTATATTGTTAATACTAAAAACAGTTACAGCTTCTTTTGGAATTATAAATTCTGATTTCTGTCCAAAGAGTACATAGGTGATCAGAAGGAATAATACGGATATATACTGTTTCATACAAGTTATGGAGTTAGCGTAATGGCGTTTTCGATGAGCGAATTGTTCAGTTTCAAGTCATATGTATTTACTTGAAGCATAGAGGCTGTTTTCGTTGGGTTTAATTTGCAGCTCGTATTGCTGGTTTTTAATATTGGTTTATCGAACCTGGATATGCTGGTATATGTACCATTTTTTAAAAGATCCACATCTGAATTCTCAAAAGATTTTGCTTTGTTCGCAAGAATGGTTGGAATGATTCGATTAAGGGTTTTTCCGTCCCAACTAATCCAATCACCCTCAAACGATTCTTTGTCTTTCTCTTTGCTCATAACTTGTAGCACAGATTTCACCCCGTCTTGTAATTGTGAAACGGAAGAGAAATCAATTTGAATTTTTAAGATAAAGTCCGAAGAATTAAAATCTGTTTTAACTAAATTAATCCCTGGCTCTTTGGCTAAATTTGTTCGGAATTCAAGGATTTTTGCTTCGATTTGAGATAATTCAGGAACTTTTCTACCATTCAAACTATCTAATGCAAGGATTGAATTTACTTTTAGTTTACTGGAGCTGAGGTTGATGCTATATTTAAATGTTCCCGATCCATCGGTATGAACGGTTAAATCATCGATAATTTCAATGCAGGAGCTAAATAGTAAAGGTAAAAGAAGTAAAAGGTATTTAATTTTCATGCCGCGTTATTTACAAAATTAATACCATATCTTACAATAAAAGGGTTTGTTGGCCAATATTATCAACAATAGGGTGTTGCACCGCGGGTATATTGGCTGTTTGCGAAAACAATATGTGTTTATCGACCTTGTGGGCTTGCATCGCTTCATAGGACTGACTCGAATATCTGTTTATGTTTTCCTCACCGTGTAAGTATGGTTGAATTTGGCTTTGGTCAAGGATCAATGGCATTCTTTTCTTATGGTTATGAATCACTTCCATCAATGGGTTCGCTATCGTAGTGATAATTGTAAAACTCTGTATTATTTCACCCGTTTCTCGGTTTAACCATTCGTCATAAAGTCCGGCCATAGAAAACAATGGCGTGTCAATTGGATAAATAAAGTATGGTATTTTTTCTACCCCCTTTTGTTGAAACTCAAAAAAACCAGAGGAGGGAACTATGCACCGTTGCGTGCTGACTAGCCGTTTGAAACTGGCTTTTTCTGAAAGCGTTTCTATACGGGCATTTAATGTTTTGCTGGCAATGTCAATTGGGCTTGCACCGCTATACCAACTTGGTATTAAACCCCATTGCATAAGTTTTATTTGGGTTTCATGGGTGATGATTCTCCAGCTTGGAAAGGTAAAACCATTGGCGTAATACGTTGGTTCAGCCGTAGGTAGTGTGACAATCTCACGCTGGTAAAATTTACCAAGTGTTTCATTGCTGGAGGTACTTGAGTTGCTGTAGCACATATGAGGTTATGACCAAGTTAAGTCCGAAAATAAAGATATTTTATTTAAAACACCTTGCTTTTGTTCTTGCTCAATTTGAACATGGATTAAGTGTTCTTCTTGAACGGAATTGAGTGTAGCGTTCCATTCGTGCTGTGTTGCAATACTCAGAAATCGCATTAACGACGGATAGGCCCCATGAATTTGAATCCTTAGAAATTCTACATGCGGGGTAGGTTCATTCGCAAGAATGGCGCCGAGGCATGCATTCTTGTAGGCAGCAATCAATCCAGGTATACCTAATTTAGCTCCGCCGTAGTATCTAACTACAATACACCCAACATTAATGAGCTGATTTGATTTTAGCTGACCTAAGATTGGAAGCCCGGCACTCCCTGATGGTTCACCGTCATCATTTGCCCGCGTACTTAACGGTTCACCGCATTGATATGCAAAACAAAAATGGCTCGCCTTGACATGTTCTTTTTTGATGACGTTAAGCTGTTTTTTGAATTCCGCTACATGTGCAAGAGGGAACAAATAGGCAATAAACGTACACTTGTTCGAACGTAAGGTATACGTGCTTTCTTTTGAAACGGTCAGTTTCTTATCGCTCAAAGAGAATTAATGTATGGTTAACTTTTTTTCAAGTTCTTCCAGGTACAAACGGAATTGTTTGTCGGTTTCAGAGAGATTTACTACCGTTCTACATGCATGTAATACGGTGGCATGGTCCTTACCGCCACAATGTGCACCAATATTTGCAAGGGAAGACTTGGTCATTTTTTTGGAGAAATACATGCTAATCTGCCGCGCTTGTACTACTTCACGCTTTCTAGTTTTAGACTTTAGCATTTCAATGGGTAGGTCAAAGTAATCACAAACGATTTTTTGAATATACTCAATGGATACCTCTCGTGCCGTGTTTTTGACAAATTTGTCAACCATTTGCTTTGCCAATTCTAGTGAAATGGATTTTTTGTTCAGCGATGATTGCATGAGAAGCGTGTTCATTGCGCCTTCTATTTCTCGAATGTTTGTGTTGATTGAGTAGGCCAGATATTCTACAACCTCTTTTGGAAGTTCAATGCCACTTGCGTACATTTTCTTTTCAAGAATGGCAATACGCGTTTCTAAATCTGGAACATTTAAATCTGCGGAAAGACCCCACTTGAAGCGAGATAATAAGCGTTGTTCCATGCCTTGCATTTCTACTGGAGCCTTGTCTGAGGTAAGTACAATTTGTTTACCATTTTGGTGCAAGTGGTTGAAAATACTGAAGAATACATCTTGAGTACGTTCTTTACCTGCAAAAAACTGGACATCATCAATAATCAAAACATCCACCATTTGATAAAAATGGATGAAATCATTCGTGGTTTGATTTTTAATCGCATCAATAAACTGGTGTGCAAACTTCTCTGATTGAACGTATAATACAGTTTTGTTCGGATGTTGTTCTTTAATCGATAACCCAATTGCATGGGCTAAATGCGTTTTACCCAAACCTACACCACCATAAATCAATAACGGGTTAAATGCGGTACCGCCCGGTTTGTTTGCTACGGCATATCCTGAAGCGCGTGCTAACCTGTTGCAATCGCCTTCAACAAAATTTTCAAAAGTAAAATTCGGAATAAGGTTCGATTCAATGGTGACTTTTTTCAAACCCGGAATAATGAAGGGATTTCGGATTTGAGGTTCGGTAGCTCCGATGGGAATATTCTGCGGTGCGTTCTGTGAGTGCGTGCTGTTTTGTGTAGGAAGCTTAACCGTGTATGGTGTGGAATTCCGATGGTTACTCTCCATTACTATACTGTATTCAAGGCTCCCTTCGGCACCAACTTCCTTTTTAATCACCTTACTTAATAGGCCAATGTAATGCTGTTCTAACCACTCATAAAAGAAATGAGAGGGCACCTGAATAGTAAGAATATTGTTTTCTAATTTTAACGGAATTATAGGCTCAAACCACACCTTGTATGCCTGTAAAGAGATGTTATCTTTTATTACTCTTAAACAAGACTCCCAAGTCGCTGTGTGATCCTTTAACATAATTCTTTTTATAAAACCATTAATAAAATTAACTAACTAATACCAGGTGTTTTACCAATGTTAAACACAAATTAAGCACCGTTAAAAAGTTGTGAACAAAGATTCACAGAAAAAACTTAAAAAAAAAGCCTAAAACCACTTGACTTTTAAGTTTTTTTTACTTCTAGAGACATTTTTTGTCTCACGCTGAAATAGGGAACGTGGAGTATTCAAATTTAGAATAATTTAGGCGTTTAAGCAAAATATTAGCGCGGTTTTTACAATGAATTTGAATTATTCTCACGTCCTCACCTTTAGAGTTCGATATAGTGAAACAGATCGAATGGGGTATTGTTATCATGGTAATTATTCCACCTATTTCGAATTGGGTCGCGTGGAAGCTTTGCGTTCACTCGGAGTTGTGTACAAAGTACTCGAAGATGAAGGTATTTTATTACCCGTTGTTTCTATGAGTACAAAGTTCAAAGCGCCGGCATTATATGACGACTTATTGCGTTTGGAAACTAGGCTTGTACGGGCTGAGAATTGCACCCTTGAATTTTCTTATTCATTATTTAATGAAAACAAGCAGGTATTAACAACGGCAAGTACTGTGTTGGTATTTCAATCACTTCATAATCGAAAACCTATGCGCATTCCTGAATATTTGCGAACTATCTTTGCTGCACATGAAATCAAATCATAACAATTTCGAATTACGGTCCAAAACCCAGTTGTTAGCGGACCATTTATTTATTGGTAGGGTAGGCGAAGAGCGCATGGGCGATTTTCTCAAAGCAACACATGAAGCACCCCGAGTGCTTATTTTAGGTATAAGTGAGGCTGTTGGCCCTTTTGCAAATTATGGCCGGACAGGATCTGAATTCGCGTTTTCTGCATTTTTTAGACATTTTTTGAATTGGCCGCATCATCAACAGTCATTCGATATCGTTGGGAATATTGCCTTTGTGGGAACCTTTCCAACCGATGTTCAATCAGCAAGCCTCATGGTTCAAGAGTTAGATACGTTCGTTTTTGAAGTGCTGATGACGTTTGTTTCAGCAAGCCAAATCCCAATTATAATTGGTGGAGGTCATAATAATGCCCTTCCATTAATGCGATGGGCACATCAGGTAAAACGTTGTACTACCGTACTAAATATTGATGCTCATACTGATTGTCGTGCAATGACAAGGAGGCATTCGGGAAATAGCTTTTCATATGCTATGTCTGAGGGAATTCTTACCTCATATCATGTTTTTGGAGTGCATACCTATGGAATTAATTCATTCATGCTCGATTTTATTAAAAAGCATCAAGTGGATGTCCGATTCTTTGAATCGTATTTAACGGGGGATCAATCTCTTTCAGTGGACATTGGGCACGTGTTTTTAAAGGCTACCGAACCCGTTGGCTTAGAAATAGATTTGGATTGCATCGCTAATATGCCTTCATCGGCTTCTTCTCCATCCGGTTTTAGTTTAGATGATATTAGAAAAATGGTGTTGTCGCTCAATGGAAATCAATTTGCTTATGTACATTTAACCGAGGGTGCAATTTCCCAAGGTGACCATGAACGAACAATTGGAAGAGCCTTGTCTTATTTATGCCTAGATGCAATCGCGTCTATGGAATCACGGTAATTTCATCCAATTGTACCACCGCATCAGCAGAACAGCCTTCAGGTGACATTGCTTTGGATACGGTGTAGGTAAATTGAACCTTTAATCCTTTCTTTTTCATTCCATCTTTTAAGTTTAATGGATATACCGTGTTGTAGGGCACATTGATTCCCGGATTTAAATTCTCTGGAATTTCAATATATACAGGGCATTGATTCTCGTTGACATGAATAATGCCAATGAGTTGATTGCTAGTCTCGTTCATTGCTTCGGCGCTTGTTTTTTTAGTCGATTTACATGACATCAAGCTTAAAGCAACCAAAAGTGTGATAAATATTTTCATAGTCAAATATAAAAAAAAAGGGGGACACGTCCCCCTCGATCTCAAATAACCTGTAGCATAGTTCATTTGATTTTGATTAGGTATAACGGATAACATAGAATTAGGTTACATCAGTATTAACATTTTCGATTTGATAAACAAAGCAGTTCTTTTTTAAACAAGTAGGCAAGTCAGATATTTTTGTTCCGTGATAATGTCAGATAGAAAACGAAAAGCATTAGTTGCCTTATTGGAGGATCCCGATGAGCGCATTTACTTGGTTATTAAACAGGTAATTAAGGCAGAAGGTCAGGCAATTATTCCAATGCTAAATGCAGTACTTAATGAGGAATCTTCTGCTCAGATTCAGCGTTTCAGGGCCTTTGAAATAGTTCAAGCAATTCATATCGATGAGGTTTCACGTGAACTTATGAATTGGAGGGATTCATCAGATAAAGACTTGTTAAAAGCAATCGTTTCTTTAAATAAATTAATGGATCCAAGCCTAGACGAATCTTTCATTCTTCAGCAAATGGAGGCTATACGTAAAGACGTATGGTTAGAATTGAATGATTACCAAACGGCATTCGAGCAGGTTAAAATATTGAATCATATGTTTTTTGAAGTGTATGGATTCGAATGTATGTCGGCATTTGAACGTGATCTTACACATTTAAACATTGGAACAGTGTTGGCTGATAAAAAAGGAAATCCCTTGATTATCGGCCTTATTTATTCCATAATCGCCACATGGTTAGAGGTTCCTATTTATGGGGTTGATTTCCCGAAAATTTTTATTCTCGCTAGAATGGATGAAAATAATACCTCCATGTTCAATGAATCGGAGAGTCAATACGGGGTTTTATTTTATATTAACCCGATTGGAAAAGGTATTGTTTTTGACGAACAGGAAATACGATCGTTTTTAAAGCAAATTGAAATCGAACCGGAGCGCAAATTTTTCGAACCTACGTCGAATACCATTTTAATCCAACGTTATCTTATGGCGTTTGAAGAAGCATGTCAATTTAAAGGGGACACCAAGACCCTTCACGCATTATCCCAGGTTAAAGAGATTTTGTAGCTTGATTATTCTTATTCGCTAATTGACCACATGCCGCGTCAATATCTTTACCTCTGCTTCTGCGAACATTAACAATTAGGTTTCTTCGTTCTAAAAATTCGGTGAAAGCCTCTGTACGTTCAGCGCTTGCTTTCGCAAATTTAGAATCTCCAATGCTGTTGTATTCAATGATGTTAATTTTACAAGGTACGCAGCGCGCAAAATTCGCTAAGTTTGCAGCATCCTCCATGGAATCATTGAAGTCTCTAAAGAGAATATACTCAAAGGTGATTCTTGATCCCGTGCGTTCATGAAAATAAATCAAGGCATCGCGCAATGACTCTAAGTTGTTAGAGTCATTAATTTCCATTACTTCACTTCGTTTGATATCATCAGCGGCGTGAAGCGACAAGGCTAAATTAAATCGAACCTGCTCATCTCCAAGTTTCATGATCATTTTAGCAATTCCCGCCGTAGATAATGTTATCCGTCGAGGGCTGATGTTAAACCGGTTTGGATCGGTTAGGATTTCTAACGCGGCAATTACCTGTTTGTAATTAAGCAGGGGTTCACCCATGCCCATTAATACGATATTTGACAAGGGTATGCCGTAATTACTTATCGCCAGTTCATTTAGAGAAACGACCTGATCCACAAGTTCTCCCGCACTCAGATTCTTCATGAGTTTCAATTTTCCTGTCGCACAAAATGCACAAGCTAAACTGCAACCCGCTTGGGAAGAAATGCACGCGGTCATGCGCTTACTGGTGGGAATTAATACGCCTTCTATAATCTGACCATCAATAGTTTTATATCCACATTTTATTGTTTTGTCATTACTTTTTTGCATGCTGTCAAGCACTAAGTGGTCAATATGGTAGTGCGCATTAAGATATTCGGATAGGGAAGTACCAATATTTTTCATGGCATCAAAGGATGCGGCGTTTTGCTTCCAAAGCCAATCATAAACTTGAGAAGCACGAAATTTAGGGAAGCCACCCGCTAAAATGGCGTCAGTTAATTCAGGTAAGGAAAGGTTACGAATGTTGGGTTTATCCGAAGGCATAAATTATCTGGAAAGCATCACAGGCATAACCAGCATAAGAATATGCTCTGATGGATTGCCACTTTCATGCGGCGTCAAAAGCCCCGCACGCGATGGTTCGCTCATTGACAATTGAACTGAATCGGTTTCTAGATTACCTAACATTTCAATTAGAAACCTTGAGTTAAAGCCGATTTCCATATCGTCGCCATCAAAATTGCACGTCAAACGCTCATTCGCTTCATTAGAAAAATCAACGTCTTCAGCCGATAATTGAAGTTCTGCTCCTGCAATTTTTAACTTTACTTGATGCGTTGTTTTATTAGAAAATATAGCCACACGCTTCAAAGAACTAAGCAAATGACTTCGTTCAATCGTCAATACATTTGGATTCTCCTTTGGAATCACTGCCTCATAATTCGGATATTTTCCATCAATTAGGCGACATACTAAGGTTAAATCATTAAATGTAAACGTAGCGTTCGACTCATTATATTCGAGCTTAACCGCTTCGTCTCCACGTAAGTTCGCCTTGAGTAGATTAAGTGGTTTTTTAGGTAAAATAAATGCTGAGCTAGACGTAGTATTGATGTCTGTACGACGGTAACGAACCAATTTATGAGCATCCGTTGCAACAAACGTAATATCTTCTGGAGAAAAGTGACAATATACCCCAGTCATTACTGGTCGCATTTCATCGGTTCCGATAGCAAAGATGGTTTTATTAATTGCGCTGGACAACAATTCACCAGTTACTTCAATAGAGCTGCTGTATTCTACGGTCGGTAATTTTGGAAATTCTTCTCCGTTGAATCCAACCATTTTAGACTTACCGTTATCATAGGTGATTTCAACGGCATAATTCTCTGGATTCACACGAAACGTACACGGTTGATCCGGTAAGCTTTTTAAAACATCTAAAATAAGTTTCGCCGGAATTGCAATTTTACCATCTGCATCAGATTGTACCTCTAAATGCGTGATCATCGTTGTTTCTAAATCCGTGGCAGAAACGGTTAGTTTATTCCCTGCGATGGTGAATAGAAAATTATCTAAAATGGGCATTTTCGTATTGGTGCTAAGGGCACCAGAAATGCTTTGAAGGTGACTTAATAAGGTATTGCTGGATGTAATAAAATTCATAGCTTAATTTTCAACAAACAAAGATAACAATACTTTGCGAAATCTCATAGATTTCCATTCAAGCACACATTATTTCGTTGAATTAAGTGCAGGAAAATAGATGTGTCCCATCAACAAGGCGTTAAACACAAAGTATTGACATTTAACAAGCTCGCCATTCGGTAGTTCAGCCCAGAATAAATTCATATCCATATTAACCATTTCACCTACTTCGTTGCGTTGGGCAACCTCGCTTTTTATACGATGCATTTTAAGCACAGTTGATTTGTTAGTCTTTTCTGTTAAAATGAGTTTCGCAAAAAGTGGGCTTCGTTTGACTGAATCAACTTGTTTACTGGATAGTTCAACATTTGGAAAATTGAAATGCACCTTCTTGAATGCTTGCAAATAGCGATACACGTTCGCGGTGTCGATCTGCGATAGCTTTTTTCCTTTAGAAGTTACTTCAAAAGATCGCCCTAGATTTTTAACCTTAAAACTTAAGTCCGGAATTTCAAGGTTCTTTACTTCAATGGACCGGATTTCCTCTGGAGCTAATTCAAAAATTGATGTACACATCCACCGTTTACGTTCTGCAAAAAAACGCGGACTAATAATCCCGTTAAGCCCCTTAATTCGCATCATTACTGGATCCTTACTTTTACCGTCATTTGCCGTTTCTAAGAGCATAATCTGACCATAGTGGTCTTGCGCAGGGGGTCCAATGTACCAGGATTTTGTCCATTCACCATCCACATAATATGAGACTTTTATGTGCTGGGTAGCCATCAACTCTGTGAATTTCGGCTTCGATTTATCCGGAAGATATCCTTTGAATTCAATCAGTTTAGCGGCCTCAAGAATAAAGGATACATTGGGTTTTGAAACACATTCCACTTTTTCATCATGCCAAACTCCATCCTCTTGAATCAGTTCTATGTATTGACCATAGGTATCTTCAATAATGATTTTAGTAATCTTCGTCGTATCTTCAATCGCAAAATTAATCCATTCCGTATCTGAATTTCCTCTGGATTTGATCAAGTTTACAGTAACTATTGAAAGGGTTAGAATTCCTATCAAGAGAATCGATAGACCGATTAATTTTTTGTTTTTTTTCATCGGTTAATGTATTTGCGTTTTCTTGAGAACATCATAAGACCCGCGATAAGTCCTACGAGCGATATCGGTAGAAATAAATTCATGTAGCGAATGCTGTTTCCTTCTGCTTGTAATTTCATTTTGTCCATCTCTTTAAATTCAATTTGACGACTTCGAATATCCAATACGCTGTTGTCTCCCATCATGTAATCCACCATGTTTTGAATAAACTCTTGGTTTCCGTAGATCAAGGGACGCCCATTCAAGTCGCTCACTTTACTGTATTTAAGTGCATTGAATGGAAAAGGAGGCGAGGAAACGTATTCATATTTCCCTCCCCGGAATATTGAGTCATATTCATTCGCAATGAATGTCCCATTCCCTACCACAAACACTTTAGTTTCTTCCTTACTTTTGAGTTGTTTTTTGCGGTAGTTAACCGGAATGTACGAGGCCAAGGTATCCACATTTATGATCACATCCCGATTAATAAAATGGGATGGAATCGTCCCTTCAATCATTGCGGCTAAGGTGATTTTGTTAATAGGATCTTCTGGATTCTCCACAAACGCAGGATTTTCTCCAAAAATCTGAAAATCCATCAAGCTAATTTGAGGGGCTAATCCAGAGCGGTTTGCATTGGAGGAACTGGTCAATACTTTGGTGAGTTTTACCCCAGGCGTTTCTATTAATTGAAGTTCGTTCGCATATTCAAGCGAAACAGGGTCAATATTTCTTGTAATTGGATGCAAGGAAGGAGAGGCCAAGACGTGGTAGGGCCAACTTAAACTGCTCGCATTGTCCATGCGCACTTTTCGATAACCGCAAATGCGGTCAAATACATAGTTTTCATGGATGTTCACGCCATAATCAAAGAGCATTTTATCCAAGGTTAAGTTTCTCCGTATGGTATGATCCATAAAGTTTTTTTTTTTTTTTTTTTCCTGATGGGAAAGCGTATTCATAAAGA
>JAIXRD010000008.1 GCA_027485365.1 Cryomorphaceae bacterium
ACCATACATCCCACATTTCCGTCTAATTTCACGAAATTCAATCCTGCTTCATCCGCTTCAACTTCTGTTGGATCCTCTTCGTTTTTATCACGCATCGCTGCATAATCTGGGTGACGCATTAAGCCATTACCATCTAAGGTAACTTTCGCATCTACCGCAATAATTTTATTATCTGATGTTTTGAATAATGGATTAATCTCAAACATAGCTGCATCGATGCCATCATATGCTTTGTACAATGACGCTACGAACTTGGTCATTTGTTTGAACGCTTCACCACTCAATCCAAGATTGAACGCGATTTTACGCGTTTGAAATCCTTGTAGCCCTACGCGAGGATCAATGAATTCTTTAAATATTTTATCTGGTGTATGCTCCGCTACATGCTCAATGTCCATTCCACCCTCGGTAGAATAAATAATTACGTTACGGCCTTTTTCACGGTCTAACAACACCGACATGTAAAACTCTTGCGGCTCAGTCTCTCCTGGATAGTAAACATCCTGAGCAATCAACACTTTATTGACCTTTTTACCTTTACCATTTGTTTGCAGGGTAACCAAATGTCCGCCAAGGATTCCTTTTACCTTTTCCTCTACTTCACCAATTCCTTTAGCTAAAACAACTCCGTGAGACCCTGTTTCTTCAACAGTTCCTTTACCGCGACCCCCCGCATGGATTTGTGCTTTAATCACATACCATCCTGTACCGGTTTGTTTGGTTAATTCTTCTGCAGCGGCTACTGCATCGGCTACATTTTCTACTACCACTCCTTCTTGAATGGCTACTCCGTAGCTTTTTAAAATCGCTTTTCCTTGGTATTCGTGTAAATTCATATGCTAAATTGGTTGTGTAAAATTAGTGATTTCTATTTGACTGCGTTACGATTGTAATTTATTTTTCCAACTACTTGTATTTTCTCTTGAAGCAAATTCTTTTTCCTTGAATGCTTTAATATCCTTCCAGATTTGGTCGATGCTAAAGGTTAAAGCCCGATGCTCCTCCTCCATCGCTGTATTTACAACCCGTGGATCAGAGAAATAGTGCTTAACAAAGTTTGTATCAAAATTACCCGAAATGAATGCCTCATGCTTTAATACATATTTCCCGAAATCTAAGGTTGTTTTCACCCCAGAAATCTGATAATCATCGATGGCTTCTATGCATCGTCTAATGGCATCTTGGCGTGTTTTCCCCCAAACCACCAATTTAGCGATCATTGGATCATAATAAATCGGAATATCCATTCCTTCGAGAAACGCATCATCTACTCGAACTGAACGGCCCGAGGGAATTCGATACCGATTTAGTGTGCCGATATCTGGGATAAATCCGTTAAGCGTATCCTCTGCATACACCCGTATTTCGATGGCATGTCCGTTGATGGCTAACTCTTCCTGTGACTTTGGCAGTTTTTCGCCACGTGCCACACGGATTTGCCATTCCACTAAGTCTGTTCCAGTAATTTCTTCAGTAACCGGGTGCTCAACTTGTAGCCGCGTATTCATTTCTAAAAAATAGAACTTTAACTCAGCATCTAATAAAAACTCAACGGTACCTGCGCCTGAATAATTACATGCCTTACACACATTGACCGCAGCCTCCCCCATTTGTTTACGCAATTCAGGAGTTACTACAGCACTTGGGGCTTCTTCAATTACCTTTTGATGTCTTCGCTGAATCGAACATTCACGTTCAAACAAATACACTACGTTCCCATAGTTATCTGCAAATACTTGGATTTCAATGTGACGAGGTTTTGTTACAAATTTTTCTATGAACACCGCATCATCTCCAAAGGAAGATCTAGCCTCACTTTGGGCGGTATGCATTTGCTCTTCAAATTCTTCTTCACGCTCCACCAAGCGCATGCCTTTACCCCCACCACCAGCGGAGGCTTTGATTAATACCGGATACCCAATGCTTGCGGCAATCTTCTTTCCAAGTTCGACGCTTGCCACGGCTTCATCGACTCCAGGAACTAAGGGAACACCAAACTCTTTCACCGCTTGTTTGGCACTTAATTTATCTCCCATGACCTCCATTGATTCAGGAGACGGCCCGATTAATATGATCCCGGCCTCCTTTAATTTTCGAGCGAAGCCAGCATTTTCAGACAAAAAACCATATCCGGGATGTACCCCATCCACCCCTAAATCCTTACACGCTTGAATGATGGCATCCTGACGGAGATAGGATTCTGAAGAAGGGCTTGCACCCAAATACACCGATTCATCTGCTTCTAATACATGGGGAGCAAAACGATCTGCATCGCTGTACACCGCAACACTTTTAATATCCATTTTCTTCAAGGTTCTCAACACCCTTCGTGCAATTTCACCTCGATTTGCTACTAGTACTTTATTCATTTTCTTCTTTATTTTCTATGCTTGGGGTCGGTTCCGTTGGCGCTCCGACAGGCGGTAATTTAGTTTGACGTTTCTTTCGTTTAAATTTTACTACTTTATACTCCTTAGATCTAAACACATCTAAAAAAGATTGCAAGAGTACAAAATCTTTTGCGCTATTGAAATCTTCATGATATGAAAGTCCCGCACCTTGTGTAAAAGGCCCTGCATTTTCTTTTACCGTATTTGAGTTTGAACGATTAAACGCATTAATACGAAAGGTCCCCGATTCATTTACCAAGTATTCAATACTCACATCACCTACTAATCCCCCGTTTGCAGCGGATGAGCCCGTTGTGTTTTGAACCCCGAAACTCCCTGTAACCACCAAGCGATCGCCTGCAAAGGATTTTTGCACCGAAGTAGAAACATTATCTGTCCCTAAATCCATCTTAACTTGATAACTTTTGGACATTTGAGAAAGGGCTTGATTAATTTGACTTTCAAACAAATCAATGGCTGCGGATTCATTGGCTGAATTGGTTCCCTTCAAGGGTTGAAACTTGCTGAAAAGCATTAGTGAGAAAAACTGACGATTTAATTCATCTTTATCTTCATTGATACGATTCATTAGTGCCTTTCCTGATTCAGGTGCTTTAGGCGCCACTAATTCAAACGTGATGTTGGGTTGTATTAACGATCCAGTTAAATTTAACAGGCATTGAGCATCTTGCTTTGCCAAGGATTTATCCGTTTGCTCTGGAGTTAATTCTAACATGTTGGCGTTTTTTACTAAATACGAAGTGACAATTTTCATATCTGCCTTGTACACATCGCCCGACCAGTTTATTGAGCCTTCAACAATATCAAAAGGTTTACGAGCGGGACCCATCGTAAAATTATACACACTCCCGTTCAGGATCTTCAAGCCGCCATCCAAACGCATTTGATTATAGGCATCGAGTTTCAAATTTAATTTTCCTTGCGTTTTGGCTTGAATTTCATCATGTGTTTGCTCATTAAATACCAGGAGAACCTCTGCATCCGGGGTAATATCAAATGCTAAATCCAAGTCAACTCCTGTAAAATCGATTTTATCATCAATTATTGGTGCTAAATTTTTATCTGAAACAAAGGTTATTATTGACTCTTCTTCTAATTCAGATGTTCCATACATTGGGAACACCAATTTCGTTCCTTTTCTGGTTTGAACATTTACCGTAACATTCATCACCGCACCATATCCCGAAATATTCGCGGTACCTCTTCCATACGCCTTTCCGTAATACACATCGCCCTCCTTGTATTTGGTATTTAGAAGCATGAACTTATCTATTTTTCGTCCGGGATTATCTCTCAAGGAATGGTTATAATCTTCTTCAAAATCCACATCCACATTATAATTGAACTTAGTAAAGTTGGAATGATATACCGTACCGTCTATCGTTGCTACGTTCCCATCTGTATCACGAATCGGGAGCTTGTTAATATAGAACCCATCTTGCTCTACTTTAATTTTGCCATTCATCGTGTAACGACAACCCAGCAAGGTAAAATCAGCAGCGGCATCTTTAAGACTTAAGGTACCTGCAAGTCTGGGAACATCCGGAGTACCTTTTATGTTAATGAAACCATTCAATTTTCCTTCAATTTTATTTAACACATCCGGATCCATGAATGCATTGGTAAATGAAATGTCTGTATTCTGAAAATCCAATCTTAAGCTTAGGTTTTCATCTTCAACATTCGTCAAATAAGAACCAGAAAAATCCAAGGTTTTCATTCCGCGATAAGCCAAGGTACCTTTTAGTCCTACCGCCGCTAAGGCATCATTATAGGTTGCATCGATATGAATTTCACCGACTTCCTCTTGATTAATAAAGAAGGAAAGAATATCAACATTAGAAGTTAAGGTTAAAGCTTCATAGGGATTTGCTAAACCAAGGGAACCATTTACCTTACCTGCCAAGTCGACCTCAAGGTTTAACATCTTTGAAAGATCCTCCAAGTCAAGATTAGTTATACTCAAACCTAGCACATCATTCACATTATCTGAAAGGCACCCACCGGCTTCAATGCGCTGATTCTTTTGATCACTTCGCAACATTAACTTATTGGTTTCAATGTGTTTATTCTGAACAATAAGGTCGCTTCCGGAATCTAAATACCACTTAAATCCATTAATAGAAAATCGAGATTGATCAAAAAGTAAATCAAAATCATTGGAAGAATGCATCGTTGTGCGCCACTTTATTCGAGATTCATTTAGGCGTCCTTGATCCCACCCGAGACTTGAATTAAGTTTACCTCCAATACCGGTCGTTAAAAAATTAACATCATTGAAAATCAATGAATCACCGACATCCAATTGATTCACTAATAAGTTCGCGGTAACCCCTGACTCATTTACGCGCTGTTGTAATGTAATACCTTCAAAGTTAATGCTGTCATACATAATATGACTGGAAGTAAGTTGTAACCCAAATAAATCTTGCTCTGAATCAAACTTTAAAACGACTTCAGTATGCGGATCAATTTCAAGACCGGGAACAAACAAAGCGGTGAGTTCATTGATATCTTTCACCACCAACCTTGCATCAATTTCATTATTCACTTTTCCACGAATGGGTTTTCTTGCTTGCACCAAACTCGGAAGAACGCGTGAAATACCGAACAAAATATCATCCTCAATCGTGTTCGGATCTATCTTTCCTTTAAAATCCAAATCCGCTATATTACTCCTAATTTTTAGTGATTCTTCCGCCATGGAATGATTAAAATCAATCCGAGCTGACGGAATCTTTATTTCTTTACCGTCTTCTGTATAGCTGAAATGATCAATCGTCACCCCGCCCTCAAAGCGATTAAAAGTAGCGCCTTTTGTATCTACAGTAAATTCACCAATTAATGCCGTGTTTTTTGATTCTGTAAATCCTAAGGCTCCGAGATTTAACTTTTCGAACCGCATAGAAGCATTGTAGCTTGGTACCCCTTCTATATTGAAGTCACCCGAAATCATAAATTTCGCATTTGGATCATCAACTTGTACTGAGGTATTCAACACAACACCATCCATGTGCATATCTTTCAGCGCTACGTTATGATAAACATAGCCCATGGTTTCTAATTCACTGAAATACGCAGATCCATTGGTTAGTTTAAACCCTTTATCAAGCACATCGAACGACGAAAACTTCAAGTTACCGTTTAAAACGCCAACATCAGAAACATCTAGTATTTCTCCTAATTGTATATGATTTAATGCCACAGCAATGCTATCAGGTCGTAAATTTTGAATTCCGATGGCATTACCCAACACATCCAGTTTCATGGGTGAAACCAAGCTCAAGTCCCCTTTTTCTGTTTTTATAGTTACGGGACGTAAAATTAACTGCCCTTGCTTCCCATCCACGACCATATTTCGAAAACGAACAGTTCCTAAGCGATCTACTTCAGGGCCAAAAGACAAGGATGATCCATCCGGCAGGCGCACCTTACTGAGTTCTGCCACATCAAATGAAGCTTTACGAATTACCTCTCGGAAGGGATATGCAGCAAAATCAGAGAAATCAGGCAAATCTAAATCACCTTTTAAAAACGTATTTTTCCGAATCCTTAAGTCTAAGTGTTTGATTTTGAAATGATTTACCACATTGTAAAGCGTGCCACTCAACTGAACCTGTTCATTCATCCCGTGCATTTCTGGCACAAAAAACGCTACATCTGCAAGATTAACAGAACTTGGTTGTATGGCAATATTAAAAATCACCTTATTGTTAAAATCCTCCAATGCAGCAGGGTCAGTATACGAATAAGCGATTTCAGAAGCATGAATTTCTGACCGATTTAACTTAATATACACCGAATTCAACCTTAACCCAGTATCATTTATTGCTACCTTAGCCTTCAAGCCCTTGACCCAAAGACCGGATTGGTCTTTCGTATGAAAGTCATCAAGGCTAAACGCGGTAAGCGGGCCGTCATTGATAAATTCAGATACTGTTAAATTAACATTTTCAAGCGCAACATGATTAAAATCTAGCCCCGTTTTCATCTTCGGAATTCGGAAATCATCGTACCGTAGTTTGGTCTGTTTCAGTGTAATCTTATTCAAAGCAAGGGTAAACTTAGAAGAGGTTGATGTCGTATCTTCCGAAGCGAAATAATCGGCTATGAACTGAAAATTCATTTCACCGGTAGGTTTTTCAGCATAAACCCAAACCTCACCTTTCTCCAAAATGACTTCATCTAAGGTTAAATGCTGTGCACCAAAACCCTGTATTAATAACTCTAAGCTTCGAATTGACACCAGGCGTTTGTCAGACAAATCATGAATTAGTACATCTTCGAGATAAATTCGACTGAATAGTGTAATGTCTACCTTACCTATATTCACTTTCGTATTCCATTCCTTAGAAAAGAAATCTGTAGCCTTGGTTGCGAGATAGGATTGAAAGGACGAAGTACGAATTAAGAAGGCGAATAAAATGACAAAAATCAACATCCACTCAAAGAAAACCCCGAAGGTTCTGCCAAGGATTTTAATTACTTTTGTCATGCGTGAACAAAATTAATCATTGCATTGAATAATCGGTTGATTTTAGGAATTGAATCGTCATGTGACGATACATCGGCTGCCGTTCTGAGAGGAACGCAAATCCTCGCGAATATAACGCACACCCAGTTGATTCATGAAGCATATGGAGGCGTAGTTCCCGAATTAGCAAGCCGCGCACACATAGAGCACATTGTACCCGTAGTTAAGCGAGCAATAGAGACAGCAAATGTTTCCTTAAAAGATATTGATGCCATTGCCTTTACCCAAGGACCTGGCCTAATGGGTTCACTCGTGGTTGGAACCTCTTTTGCCAAAGGGCTCGCGCTGGCCTTGAACAAACCCTTGATTGGGGTTCATCACATGAAGGCTCATATTTTAAGCCATTTCATTACGCATGAAGGAATGACCCCGCCTACTTTTCCATACCTATGCTTAACCGTAAGTGGTGGACATACGCAAATCGTTGTGGTTCATGATGCCTTGAACATGGAAATCATAGGAAAAACAATCGATGATGCAGCGGGCGAGGCCTTCGATAAGGCGGCTAAAATGTTGGGATTACCATATCCGGGCGGACCGCTCATTGACCATTACGGAAAGACCGGGAATCCTATAGCATTCAGCTTTGCTGAACCGAATATTCCGGAGTTGAACTTTAGCTTTAGTGGGTTAAAAACATCCATTCTATATTACTTAAAAAAAGAAGTCGCCAAGAATTCTGAATTCATAACAGAAAACCTTAATGACCTTTGCGCATCCATTCAGCACAGCATCACGGATATTTTATTGAAAAAACTTAAAAAAGCGCAGGAACAAACCGGGATAAAGTGTATTGCGGTAAGTGGAGGCGTATC
>JAIXRD010000128.1 GCA_027485365.1 Cryomorphaceae bacterium
GTGCTCCCGAAATATTACATGAAAATGGTGTTGTACAATGTATTGAAGAATTAATTGACCGTGTAGGATATAGTGAGCAACATCAAGAAGATGTGGCACATTCACTTGTACTACAAATGGTGAAACATGCTGCTAGATATCACCGAATAGGCAATAAATCGGAAGCTGAACTGCAAATTCAGCGTTTATTTTGTTGTCCTGACCATACATTGAGTCCTTCCAATGAGCCAATAATTCAAATCTTGGCTTATGAACAATTAAACCAATTGATAAAATAACTTCATGTTAAACAATATTCCTCAGGTTACTAAAAATTTACTACTCCTAAATATTTTTGTTTTTATTCTAACATTGATACTTAGAAGCAAGGGGGTAGACCTCAATCAGCTCTTAAGCACACATGCTATTGGCTCCCCGCTATTTCAACCATATCAAGTGGTTACACACATGTTTGCACATGCCGATTTGTTGCATTTACTGATGAATATGTGGTTGTTTGTTATGCTTGGAGGGTATTTAGAACGCTTATGGGGTCCGAAACGTTTTTTCATTTTCTTTTTACTTTGTGGATTTGGAGCATTCTTACTTCAAAACGCGATGAGTGCCTACCAACTTTTTGAATTAAAGGCTAAGATCTCTGCTTCAGGCATTGATATTAGTACAATAAACTATTACATTACTAGCACTTCCAGTATTCAAGAAAGTTTATCTGAAATCAATAATATGGGTAACATTAGTCAGTCGCAAGCAACCTTGATCATCGACTATGTTATGCAATCAAATTCCTCTATGCTCGGAGCCTCCGGGGCTGTTTTCGGCGTTCTTGCCGCGTTTGCCATTTTGTTTCCTAACCAAGAGTTCTTGCTATACTTTGCTATTCCGGTAAAAGCGAAATATTTAGTCGGTGGATACTTTATTTATGAGGTTTATTTATCTTTCCAAAACAATCCAAATGACCAAGTTGCGCATTTGGCGCATGTAGGTGGAGCCATAGCAGGTGCGCTCATTGTTTTATATTGGCGGAAACGTGATCGAACTAATTTTTATTGATTTTACATGATGCAGCGCAGTATTCTCGAAGAAATTAAATTCCAGTTGAATAATGGCAAAATGACGGTGCGCTTAATTATTGTGAACGTTATCATCTTTGTAGCGGTTTATATTTTAGGATTAATTGAAGGACTCTTTGGAGGTTCTAATATCGGATTAAGCCTCTTCACTTTTCCTACGAGTGTTTTAGAATTCGCAATGAAACCGTGGACACTATTCACAAGTATTATTGCCCACTTTTCCCTAGGGCATCTTTTCTTCAATATGTTGTTTTTATTCTTCGCAGGATCAATGTTTGAGCAAGTTTTTGGCGGAAAAAAACTACTTCTCACCTATGTTTTTGGGGGTATTATGGGGAACTTATTCGAACTAACGGTTACCTTTCTTTTTCCAGATTTCTCACCTCCACATTATGTAGTTGGTGCAAGCGGCGCAATTATGGCTATCTTTTCAGCAATTGCAGTGTACAGGCCACAAACACCAATTTATTTGTTTGGTTTAATTGCTATTCCAATTTACGTGCTCGCCTTATTTTTTCTTGCCAAAGACTTAATCGGTCTTGGTGCTTCTGATGAGATTGCACATTTCGCGCATCTCGGTGGTGCATTTTTTGGATTTCTAGCTGTTCAAAACATTCATAGCCAATCAAACATTTTAAATCGAATCTCTCGGTTGTTCGAAAGAAAACAAGGGACTGCGCCGCGAAAAAATGTACGCTATAAAACAGATGAAGTTTTTAATGCAGAGAAAAAAGCAAAACAAGAACGTATTGATGAAATATTGGATAAAATTTCTAAATCTGGTTATGAATCATTGAGCAGGGAAGAAAAAGATTATTTATTTAACCAAGGGCAAAAATGAAAGTCTTTGATCGAATCCTACAACTCGCCCTTTGGACAACGTGCTCTTTGCTTTTAATTTCCTATGCAACCCCATTCTTTCATCCGGAAAGTATTTCATGGCTTCCTTACTTAGGTTTATTATACCCCATCTGGGTATTTGCAGCTCTTGGAGTTACAATACTTGCATTCATTCGAAAAATACCATTTAAATACGTGGGCGCATTTGTTTTATTCATTGGATTCTCATTTCATCTTAGATTAATTGCACTAAGTTTTTTTAATAATGAAACCTCAGAAAACTCCATAAAATTACTTTCGTACAATGTAAGACTTTTCGGAGTTTATGATGATAGCACAACTGAAAGCAGAAACAACATCTTTAACTTAATTCGTTCAGAACAGCCGGATGTGGCGTGTTTTCAAGAATATTATCGGCAAGACAAACCCACAAGCTTTGAAACGTATGATTCTATTCGAACGATTCTAAACTCTGTTGATTATCATGAGCGAAGTGCGCATAATGAACGAGGAAAACGAAATTTTGGAATTGCTATCTTCTCTAAATATCCCATGATTGCTCGAGGGGATGTCATGTTTGAAAGTCAAGGCACCATGGATTTTAATTATTGTATTTTCGCTGATGTTGTATGTAGAAAAGATACCGTTCGAATTTACAACGTTCACCTTCAATCTATTAGGCTTAGTGAACCTGGAAATAAGCAAGACTCAGGTACTTTATCGCTCTTGAAAAGGGGAATTAAAAAAATGAACAGTGCCTTCGTTAAGCGAGCTGACCAAGCACGTAAAGTAATTGATCACATGGAAACCTCCCCCTATCCTATCATTGTATGTGGTGATTTTAATGATACTCCCATGTCATATACCTATCATCAGTTTTACAAAAAAATGACCGATGGATTTCGAGAAGCTAGTTTTGGCCTTGGCGCTACGTATATTGGCCGAATTCCAGCCGGAAGGATTGATTATGTATTTCATACGGATGAGTTATTCTGTTCTAATTTCAAGGTACATCAAGTTAATTATTCCGACCACCGTCCAATTACGTGTAATATCAATTTCGCTAAGCCCTAAATGAAACGCATTTTAATTATTGATTGTGGAAGTAGCAAGGTTCCCCAGTTAGAAGAAATCATTTACGAGTATGCAGATTATGAAACCCTTCCTTTTTTTGAAGTAACGGAGGACATCATTGGTTCATTTGATGGCATAATTATTTCAGGGGCACCCATTCTAATTACAGAGGAAGATATGGCCCCATACCTAGCACAAACCTCTTGGATTAAGACAACGAAAAAACCAGTGCTTGGAATTTGCTTTGGTCATCAACTTATTGGTTTATCTTATGAGGCTTTTGGCTCACGTATGAAAGAATGTCGATCGATGAATGAAATTGAACAATTTGTAGATTGTCCGTTATTGTATCGCCTACCGGATATTTTTGATATGCAAGAAGACCATTGTGAAGGAATTTCTATTCCGAAGGAATTTGAATTAGTTGCTAATTCAGATGAGTGTGTGAATGAAGTAATGCAACATGAATCAAAGAAAATCTATGGCGTGCAGTTTCATCCCGAATCATCAGGGAATTTCGGACATATCCTACTGGAAAACTTTGTTGAATTGTGTTAATGCCCTGAAACGTGAAGCATTTTTTTAGCATCCAAGACGCTTATTTTACGTGTATTAATTTCGACTAAGCCTTCAAGCGAAAACTTTTGAAGCACAAAAAAAGGCGGACTAGCCGCCTTTTAATAAACTATATTGTACTATTACAATTTCATGAATTTAACAGACTGGTTTTGTTTTCCAGAAACCAATTTGATGATGTACGTACCTGCTGGTAAATCTTCGGCATCAATCAATACTTCATTTTCACCCGATGGCATGTTCGATTTTCTAATTTGCTTAACTAATCGTCCGGTAATTGAATATACTGCCACATCTACTGCTCCACTTTTGTTCAATTCGAACGAAAGGGTAGTATTTGTATTCGATGGATTCGGATAGGTTAACAACTTAGCCTCCATGGTTGGATTGTTATTTGAACCGTTTTGACCAAGTCCAAGGTAGGCTTCAGTTTTCCAAATTCCTCGTCCATAGGTACCAATGTAAATTTCTCCAGGTCGATTATTTCCCTCTTGAAAGGTTCTCCAACTCTGACGTACTTCGTATACTGGAGTACCTTCAAATCCAGCGGAAGCATTTTCCCAAGAGGCTCCACCATTCTCAGTAACGAAAGCTCCCTCAGAGGTACCAACTACAATAATGTTTGGATCATCGCGATCAATTATACCATCATAACATCCAGGTTGAGATCCAGGAATAATACTTCCTAAGGCCGTAAACGTTGGTGTTGCAGCCGTTGCATTCAAAGACCTTCTGTTTGTACCGTTAAATCCAGCAAATAACACAATATCATTTTTATCGGATGGATTAACTGCTAAACCTTCATAATTCGTCGTTGAAATTTTCGTTGCCGTAGTATAGGTTGGGGTTGTTGCTTGAGCTCCGGTTCCTACAAATGCTACCTTATCGGAGAAATCTGGATCGCTAGAATACACGCTTCCTAGGCCATTAATTCTCCACACCCCATTACCAGCAACAACATAGCAATGTTCTAAATCACTTGAAAACTCTACATCAACCGAACTATTAGAACCAATTCCTCTTGCAACACAAACCCATTGAACATTCGTTACCGCTAAGCGAAGCGCATTACGTGTACCCCATAACTCTCCTCCATTAGCATTCACATACACTAAAAACCAAGATTGGAATGGGTCAGCAACTTTCAAGGTATCCCATGCAACGTTATATATCACGGTATCGGATCCCATTTCTACTAATTCACCAGTTGCTGCATTCTGACCGTAATTTATTCCATTAGCCGTTAAAGCAGGATTATATAATAAGGTGTCATCAAAATATAAATCTGTTGCCGCAAAGTAGTTAATTGAATCACCAGAGGATAAACTCGGAATTCGAATCAAATCTCCCGCATCATAATTTTTTGTTGCAATATAATTTACCGAATCCTCAGAATTTGGATCGAAATACTCTGCTAAAAACACCTCTGTGTGGAATGGGTGGAAAGGACTTCCATCCGTTCCCGGTGGATCATACGAACCAGGTAAGAGTGGCTCAAACGTACTCCACGTATTTCCTTTATCACCTGATCGAGAAATGTTGTTATAGTAAATAGTAGAAATCATCACCGCAGGGTTGAAGTAAGAAATCTCACACTCAAATCCGTCACCACCACCAACTTGTCTAAATTCTTTGTAGGTAGAAAGCGTATGGTTGTTATACAATGTTCCATTGTCTTGAGTTCCTCCCATTACAGCACCATCTCGGTCAAACGCAATTCCATAAAACTGTGTGATATTATATCCTCTATTAGCAACAAACCATGTGTTACCATAATCTGTAGTTATACTAACTCCTCCGTCATTTCCAGCGTAAAAACGGTTGTTACCATCCCACTTCATTTCATGATTGTCGGCATGCACGTAGATAGATGAATTTTGAGAAACTGACCACAATGAGATTTTTTGGAAACCTCCAGATGGTGGGTTATTAACTGTTTGCTTCCATCTCCAAATATCAATACCGCCAATTAAAATTTGCTCTGGATCATTCGGAACAACGGTAACAATCGAATTGTAGGTTCCTTGGTCACGGAAAATATCGAATTCACTTGGCGGACCAGAAGCTCCTACGAATTGTGTCCATGTTGCACCATCATCATGTGATACGTGCATGCTTAGTAGGTTCGAATTTGTTCTTACCGCATAAAGCGAGTGGCGGTTCGAACTATTCTTAATCGCTGAAACTGCAAACTCGATTCGAGGTGCATTGGAAGGCACCAAATTATTCGCTGCTGTTCCTGATTTGTTAGAGAAGTTTGCACCACCGTCAGTAGAAACAAAGGTAGTATTGGCACCAAATGCACAAACGATTACTTCACCATCTTTGGATATTTCTAAGGCGGTACATGTTCCGGCAGTTACAGGTACTGAAGTCATTGACGCATCTCCGAGCTTCCACTTTTTCAACCCTCCGGATGTCGCCATCCAAACGTAATTATCAACGTCTGAACTAACAACCTGCGTACAATTGTTTGTGTTCGGAACATTATCCCACGTTGCACCGAAATCTGTTGAATACCAAACGCCGTTCCCACCCCAGGCCTCTTGATTTGAACCTGTTGCAACATACAACACACCATCAATTGTTTGAGTCATGGATGAAATAAATGGATTGGCTCCGGCATTAATATATTCATCTACTCGATTCCAAATATTTCCTTTATTTAACGAAACAAATAATCCACCAGAAACACCACCAGACCAAACACGGTTGATGTTTGTACGGTCTACTTGAATAGCACGAGTTCGTCCAGCTATGTTATCA
>JAIXRD010000015.1 GCA_027485365.1 Cryomorphaceae bacterium
AAAGTGCTTTTAACTGATTCAGTTCATTTAACATCTGCTAAAATTACTCCTTTTTCTGCATTTGAGCGTCCTCCTTAGCATCTTGCTCCATGATTTTCGGTGCATCCTTCTTGTTTTGAAGGTTATCCAAAAGGTCTTCAATTTGCGACATAGAAAGCGATTTCGCAATGATTTTTTTGTCTTTATCAAGGATAAACACCTTTGGCGTCGAATAAATATCATATGTTGCCTGATAATTCAAAGACTCAAGTGTTGTTGGCTTTCCTTGTTCGCCAGGATAAATAGGAACCAAGGATTCCGGTTTCTCTTTTGCTATTTTGTAAAGATTTTCTGTAACAGCTACATTGATGAAATCCAATTTATTGTCCCGAATAAATTTCTTCCAAGATTCAAAATCTTTTCCGATGGCTTTACCGACAGAATATACCTCAACGTTTCTCGCCTTCATTTTCTCTTTGTAGAGTTTTGCTAGTTTCGGAGTAATGGTTTTACAATGCCCGCATTCGGGATCCCAAAAATAAAGAATCGTATATTCAGCTTTTAATTCATGTAGATTCACCCATTTTGTATCCGAAGTATCTTTCAAAATCAACTTGGGAGCGATTTCACCTATGCAAATCCCCATTTTAACATCAAGATCTTTACATAATTCCTCATATTTGGACTCATCAACCCAGAACGATGGGTGTTTACCTTCGGCATTTTTTGAACAGTAATATCGATCGAGCATGTGGTAATATACTTTATCCATACCCATTTGCTGGCTTTTCCCAAACGTTTGTGTGATCCATCCTACGCAATATTCGAAGGTTCTTGATTTAGGATTTAAGCGATCGCAAAACTGAAATGCATGATAAATAACGGTATCCCAATGCTGGATCATCATATTCTTACTAAAGAAGTATTCTAATTTATTGTGAAAGATTGGGTTATTTACTAAGCGTTCATCCAGTAAATCGACATTATCCCAATAGTGCGCTCTAAAGTAATTGAATTGAAAGTTTGAGTCCGTAATTCTACCTTTATCATCTTTAGGTGCATCCGGGATTTCTACATCAATAGACATTTTGACAATTTTAGAAACCAATAAATTCGGATTTGATGCCATTAAATTCTTTTGATAAGCCAAAACTTCTTTGTTTATTGCATCAATCTTATCACCAAGTTCTTTAAACTCTTTATCACCAGATTTGTATTTTGATCGTTCCTCACCCATTTTTCCAGCGGCGGTTTTCTTCTCGGTAATATAATTAACATAAGGAATGAACACCTTGTTCTCTTCGGATTTCTTAACAACTAGATTTTTTGTGAATTCCGCCCCATTTGACCCTGCAGTTTCTAACCACAGCTCTTCGTTATTGTAGATAAACTCAAAATATTGTTGACCTGGCAAGAGCAATCCTAGTATACCTGGTTTTTGTCTCGATCCGTTAAATATAACTTCACCATTTTTTAGTTGCGCGGTATCCGCATAATAGAGCCCTTTACCGAAATACTTAATGAGATGAACGGTAGTATCTTTCTGACCGGTAACTTTAATTCTAATCTTTTGAGAAAAAGTCACTTGAGTTAATAAAACAAGCGATGCAGTTAGTGTTAAGATGCGTTTCATATTCATAATGCGTGAATTTTATTAGCGTAAAAATCGATTAAAATTTTTTAATAGCTGGATTCATTAACATTTTTTTAACCTCGCAAAGATACCTGCATGACTTTATCTGTTCCCGTTGCTTGCGTTCACAAATGTTAACAATTGATTTAAGAGGGAACGTTCGGAGTATGGATTTAACGCGGTCAAATCCTCGTATTGATTCATCCATGTCAACTGGCGTTTTGCGTAATTGCGTGAATTTTGCTTGATTTTTTCTATCACAGCTTCTTTAGATTCCATTCCATTGAAAAACATTTCCCATTCTTTGTAACCGACAGTATTTAAAACCGTTTGGTACTTTGAATCGCGCAGCGAAATAACCTCCGACTCTAATCCTTCTGATATCATTTGGTCCACTCGCAAATTAATTCTTGTATACAGATCTGCTCTTTCCCATTGAACATAGAAACGGAGAAATGGATAGCAAGGAATGCGTTTTTTTTGTTGATAAAACAAAATAGAATTCCCGGTTCCAATGATAACTTCAAGTGCTCTGATTACTCGTCTTGAATTTTGTGTATCGATTACCTCAAACGCCTTAAAGTCAAGTGCTTTTAATTTGGATTGAAGAAATTGAATCCCCTTGGTTTCCAGTTCAAAATTGAGCTGTTCTTGAATTTCAGGAAAAACAGGAATTGGGTCTATTCCGTAAAGCAATGCGTCGATAAATTGTGCGGACCCACCCGTAATCACAGCGGTGCCGTTTTGCCTAATTAATTGATTTAATATCGCTCGTGCTTCGGTTTCAAACTCAGCCACATTCATCGGAAACTCAAGGGTTCGGTTATCAATAAAATGATGTAAAACCTGAGCTAATTCCTCTGAACGTGGTTTAGCAGAACCAATATTCATTCCTTTGTAAAATTGTCTTGAATCCGCGGAAATAATCTCCGTATTAAAGTGCTTAGCGACTTGAATTGCTAAATTTGTTTTACCAGATGCTGTCGGTCCTTGAATGAGAAAAATCATATTGAACTACTGAACTTTCCAGCTTAAGTAGATTTGGTAAACTAAATTTGCATAGCGATCTGCCTTGCCATGGTAGGCGCCAAAACGCACCACTTCATCATTATAATATTTTGC
>JAIXRD010000006.1 GCA_027485365.1 Cryomorphaceae bacterium
AACGCGAATCAGTGCACTTATTACTCCAGATTATATTGATGAATCGGTATTGCCTTCTTATTTCAGTGACTTGTCAAACCAAATTGAAACACTCCTTTCAAAACAATCAAATCGAGATGCGGTTTTTAATGAAATCGACAAAGAATTGATAAACCTAAAACATCGCATGTCGGAAGGAATTTCATCCTTTGGTAACGAAGCGACAAAATGGTGTGGAGCACAACAGGCGAGCATAGATTCAAGCATAAGCCATTATAAGCAACGTTGGCAAAAAGAAGAAAAACAGCAACTGGATACACAAATTAAGCGACTTGAACGGATTCATCGGGAATTGTATCCCAATAAAGTACCTCAAGAACGACAAATGAACCTGCTTCATTTTTGTGGAAAACATAGTATTAACGAATGGGTTGAAGCACTTCAAGGCCTAATCAATCCGTTTTCTCAGGATATTCATATTTTTGTAAAAGCCCATGAAACAGAATAACATACGTGCCATTTTAGAAAAACATCCGATCATTCCGGTTGTTACCTTCCATGAATTATCTGAAGTAATTCCCCAATTGGAAAAACTTGAATCGCAAGGTGTATCCTGCATTGAAATTACTCTTCGAACTCCTATTTCTTTTGACGCAATCGCGGAGGCTAAACGCACTTTCGGACAACGCATGGACATTGGCGTGGGTACCCTAGTTACCAATGAACAAATTGAGAAAGCCGCTGAATTAGCAGTTGATTTCATGGTAAGTCCTGGAATCAGTAAAAGCCTTGCCCCCACCTTTGAATCCTGCGGAATTCCATTTATCCCGGGCGTTGCTACACCCAGTGAAATCATTACAGGACTTGAACTTGGCTGGGATACCTTTAAGTTCTTTCCTGCCCATCTCTTTGGTGGATTAGATGCTCTAAAAACTTACGGACAAGTATTTCCACAAGTGAAGTTTTGTCCTACCGGAGGCATCAAAGCGGAAACCTACGAACACTATTTGAAATTGAACAATGTGATTTCGGTGGGTGGATCCTGGTTACAGTAAGGTTAATCAGTAGGTGATTTAGGAATCTTAGCCTGACTGTATTTGATTAGTGAAAACTGCGCTCCAAAATTCACATTGAATTGGTTGTATAGAAACATCTGTGAAGCACGGTCACTTGCATTCATAGTTGTTCGAATATCTGGCATGTGAATAAATCCCATCTTAGCCTCTCCCTGAATGAAAAAATACTTGAAAAAATTCAGCTGCAACGACATAACGCCATCTACCCCATACCCAGCTAAATGAAACGCATCATATCGCGGATTAGCCAATAATGTAGTATTGGTTTTAGGTAATAGCATCCCTATCCCTCCGCCGAATAAAAAAGTAGATTGTATATGTTTTTTTCGGAACATCAATAAGGATTTACGAAGTTCAGTGTTTATATAGTTTAACCCATCCGTATGTTCAAATTTTAAAAAATCCTGGGCGATCGTAATCGGTTCATTAGCATAAACTCCATCATACGACGTATTGCTATTATAGATGTATCCATTGATGGTACTTGGCTGATCATGCAACATCACATATTTCATGTGATCAACCCCTAACGAAATCTGCAAATCATGTTTAAAGTAATAACCAATCCGTGCATTATATTGTGGAATTGTCATTTTATTCGGAGTAAAATACAATTGCGCATCAAAAGGCGACTGCCGATCTACCGCTACTACGTCGTACAATTGAAAATCATAGGTTTTCCCACTGAAATGAATAGTTGATGGCGAATAAAACGCTCGATTCCATCCCCAATAAAAATAGAAGGAACCTTTCTTAAAGGCCTCCGGTTTTCGTTGGGCTACGAAGGAAAAAGTAACAAAAATGAAGAATAGGATTTTTATGTTATGCATGGCAAAATTTTCGTTGTGTAAAGATGAAGATATTTACGCAATCAGCCGTAAAGACGATAAACTTTTAATAATTTTAAGGCATGAAAAACATTCTTTTTCTTATGGTGTTAGCCCTTGCTGCACGTATTTCAGCTCAATCCTCGATAACGCTTGATACTGCGATCCAACGTAGCATTCTAATCGAACACAACAAAGAGCGCAAATTACTAAATATTCCAAACCTTACATGGAATGAAGAGATTGCTTCGTATGCAGAAGAATGGGCGCTTCAACTAGCGGAAGAAGATAACAGCATTCATCACCGAAGTGGAGACAATTATGGTGAGAATATTTCATGGATTTCCAGCATGCCGGATGACATCTCTGAGGGCGTTGCGATGTGGAATGAAGAGAAAGTGTATTTCAAATATAAACCTATCGGAAATGATTGGGCCAAATCTGGACATTATACCCAAGTAATTTGGAAAAACACCACCCAAGTAGGTTGTGGTTGCGCGGTGAGTAAATCTGGGGCATTTTTCTTCGTCTGCAATTATGATCCACCCGGTAATTATATTGGACAAAAACCTTATTAACATGAAACCATTTATTGTAATTTGCTTACTTTCGCTTTGTCTTTTTGCGTGCAAATCCTCCAGTGGATGCAATTGCGCAAAAGCACGAACAACCTTAAATAAATAAAACATGCCCATTTATTACATCTTAGGAGGAATAGCCATCATCGTACTTAGCGGACTCTACACCGTAAATCAAGGAACAATTGTTGTCATTACCTTATTTGGAAAGTATAAACGTACAGCAGCACCTGGGTTGCGATTAAAGATTCCTTTTGTAGAGAAAGTATACAAACGCATCTCTTCCCAAAACCAAAGCATCGAAATGGAATTTCAGGCGGTGACCATTGATCAAGCCAATGTGTATTTCAAAAGTATGTTGCTATATGCAGTGATGGACGAAAATGAAGAAACCATAAAAAAGGTAGCCTTCAAGTTTATTAGCAACAAAGACTTAATGCAAGCTCTAATCCGCACAATCGAAGGATCGATTCGTTCGTATGTGGCAAGTCAAAAACAATCAGAAATCTTAGGCTTACGTCATGAATTGGTTGAAAGTGTGAAAGGACAAATCGATCATACCCTAGAATCATGGGGATATCACTTGTTAGACCTTCAAATAAACGACATCACCTTTGATGCAGCGATTATGGAAAGCATGAGCAAGGTGGTAGCTTCGAACAACCTTAAGGCAGCTGCAGAGAATGAAGGCCAAGCACTCTTAATCACAAAAACTAAGGCGGCAGAAGCTGAAGGAAATGCGATTAAAATTGCTGCTATGGCAGAAAAAGAAGCCGCAATGCTCCGAGGACAAGGGGTGGCATTGTTCCGTCAAGAGGTGGCAAAGGGTATGACCGAAGCGGCAGAACAAATGCAACAAGCCAATCTAGACACGAACGTAATCTTGTTTTCCATGTGGACAGAAGCAATCAAAAATTTTGCTGAATATGGTAAAGGAAATACCATATTTCTAGACGGCAGCCCGCAGGGCATGGAAAATACCATGCGTCAGATTCAGGCCATGATGACCGAGAAAGGTCAAGGAATACCAAAATAAACTGAGTTAAAAAAATCCGTTAACCAAGATTTTTAGATTTTTTCACATCTGTTTTAAACAAGTGTTTAATATTTGTGTTTAACTTTGCAGCGCCAAAAGCAAGGATGAACCAAAACGCAGAAGAAAAAATTAAGCAAGCCGCCCTGCGGGTCTTTATACAAAAAGGTTCGGCGAATTGCAGTTCGCGTGAAATCGCTCGTGAAGCGGGCATGAATGTGGCCCTTGTAAACTACTATTTTCGTTCGAAAAGTAAGTTATTCGCCCTTATCTTTGAAACGGTAATGCAGGATTTCTTGAAGTCCATGGTGCAAGTATTCAGCTCAGATTTACCGATTCGAGAAAAAATAAAAATCCTTATTGAACGAGAATTTGAGTTTTTAGGTCAACACCCCGACATCCCCAACTTCGTATTAAATGAATTAGCAAGAAATCCAGAGGCCATGCAAGGAATTCTTCCTGTTCTCAACATGGTCAATGAATCTGGTGTATTTGACGAAGCCCGAAAACTCCAAGAGCGTGGCGACATGCGTCAAATGGATATCGTACAAATCACCATACTAATCATGTCTAACTGTCAATACCCTTTCATGGCACAACCGCTTATGAAAGTGATTCATGGCGTTAGCAACGAAACCTATAAAGAACATCTCACCGCCCATAAAACCCATGCCGTAAACATGGTGCTCGGGTATCTTTTCCCAAACGATCAATTATAATTCCTCATGAATAAAGCAGTCCTTTTTCTCTTTTTATTTCTTTCAACTTGGGCAACCGCGCAAGTATATTCGCTTACAGACCTATTAAAAATGGCCGACACAGCTAATCTTTCGTTAAAAAACGCACGCATCGAAATTTCAGCCAATGAAAATCAACGAAAAGCATTTTTAGCAAGCCAATATCCAAAAATTACCGCTACAGGCGATTATCGCTACAATGCCATTATTCCGGGTCAAATTGTTCCGGCTGACTTTTTCGGAGGCCCTCCAGGAACTTTTGCCGAAGTTAAATTCGGTGTTCCTTACACGCTAAGTAATACGATTCAACTCACTCAATTCATTTTTAATCCACAATTAAATTATGGATTGAATGCCCTTGCAATTAATGCGCAAATCGTTGAAATCCAAGAGAAAATCACATTCCAAGAGGTTCACTATCAAGTTTCAAATACTTTTTTTGCTTTACAAGCTGTCAACCAACAACTGGCATACCTTCAGAAAAACGAAAAAAACATGGATGAACTCATCCATAACATGGAATTAATGCAACAACAAGGGTTAATCATTCCCACCGAAGTGGATAAATTAAAAATCAATCGGAATAGCATTACGAATGGCATCATTAAACTTGAAAATACACGCTTACAATTGAATCAATTGTTATCCATCCTAGTCGGTTTTCCAGAGGGAAAAACACTGACAATAGCAAGTGACGAAATCATCTCAAATCCAACAATTACTGAACAAAGCAATGCGCTGCGTCCTGAATTAGAATTAATTCAACTTCAAAAAGAAATGAACGTTGAAGAACGCAAGGGTACATACATGGCCTACCTGCCTACCCTATCATTTTATGGCGCTTACAATTACAATTACAACATGAAACCCGAAGACGATTTTAGAACGGGGATTCCATCCGCATTTCTTGGACTCCGATTAGACTGGACCCTATTCGATGGATTTGAAAAAAAGAATAAGCTTAAAGTTAACACCTACAATAAAGAAAAAATTCAAAATCAAGAACTATTAACCACGCAACAATTGAATTTGGCTACAGCAAATGCAAAACGTGAAGCCGAGTTACAAACCGCTAATTTGGAAATGAATAAGGAACAATTAAGGCTATCGGAACGAGTTTATGATGCGGCAAAAGCCCAGTTCAAAGCAGGCACAATTAGCACCAACGAATTACTCCAAGCAGACAATGGACTTCAGCAAGCCCAATCCAGTCTTGTAGGCGCATATCTTTCACTGCGTCAAGCCGAATTAAGCTATTTAAAATCAATAAGTCAACTCAAATAAGTACCCATGAAAATAAACAAAAGCATCCTTGCCGGCATTGCAATTGCAATCATTCTAATCACATTCACCGTAGTGAAATTAATGTCTAACAAAAAATCGGTAGAAGAGAAAATTTATATCCCAGATGTAGATGCACCCGTTTTGGTAGAGGTGGTAAACCCTACCATGCATACCTTTGAAGACGAATTTTCCTACCTCGGAACCTTTGAACCCTTTCGTCAGAATTTAATTGGTGCAGAAGGAAACGGGCGAGTGATTTCCATGAATGTTTCGGAAGGAGACCAGGTTGGTCAAGGCAGTGTAATCGCGAAACTGGATGACGAAATGATCAAACTTCAAATTGAAAATTTAGAAGTCAGTATCGAAGGGCAAGAAAAAGACGATGATCGCTACACGACCCTATCCAATCAGAATGCTGCGCCTGCCGTACAAGCTGAAAAAACTAAACTCGGAATAAAAGCGGCAAAAATTCAAAAGAAACAATTGGAAAAACAACTCAAAGCAACCGTGATTAAAGCTCCATTTGCAGGGGTTATTACCAAAAAATTAATCGACCTAGGTTCCGTAATTGGTGCGGGATCACCCGTTGTTGAAATTACAGATATTTCAAAATTGAAGCTTACTGTGAATATTCCAGAACGAGACATTCAAAAATTCAAATTGAATCAATCCATCAGCATCACAAGTGACCAAGTATCCGCTTCAATCAATGGTAAAATCACCAACATTTCCGTCCAGGCCGATAAATCTCATAATTTCAAAGTACAAATCACGGTAAATAATGCGAACAAAGCCCTTCGGGCAGGCATGTATGGCTCAGCCGTTATACAAAGTGATTACAGCGTAGCCAACCTTTCAATTCCAAGAAAAGCAATCATTGGTTCCCTAAAAAACCCACAAGTATATGTAGTGCGAGATGGAAAAGCCAAACTCGTTTCCTTTGGTATTGGACTTTCAGAAGGAGATGTAATCGAAGTGCGCAGTGGATTGCGCGCAGGAGATAAAATCGTGGTTCGCGGTCAAATCAACTTAAGAGACAATAAAAACGTTAAAATCGCTCAATAACATGACACTTACCGAATTATCGATTAAAAGACCTTCTTTCATTATCGTTATTTTTACGATTCTGATTGGTGGTGGGATGCTAAGTTATCAGCAGTTGAGCTATGAGTTAATGCCAGACTTTGCTCCGCCCGTACTTACCGTAACGACAACCTATCCCGGTGCCTCTCCAGCCACGGTTGAGTCTCAGGTTTCTAAACCCTTGGAAGATGGACTCAGCGGAATAGAAAACCTTTCAGAGGTTACTACCTTTTCCTTAGAAAACGCCTCCATCATCCTACTCGAATTCAAAGATGGAGTAGATATCAATTTGGCCTTGCAAGAAGCACAACGCAAAATCAACACCATTGAATCTGTTCTCCCAGATAATTCCACCAGACCTGTTCTAGCCAAAATTGAACCCAATGCCACCCCCGTATTGCAAGTAATTGCTACGGCAAAAAACATGGGTGGCAAGGAATTCATGACCTTGATGGACGACCAAATTCTCCCGCAAATCAAACAAGTCAAAGGAGTAGCCGAAGTGCAAGTAATTGGTGGAGAAAAACGAGAAATCCGAGTAAATGTCGATAAAGAAAAATTAAAAGCATACGGTCTTTCTCTTGCTAATGTAAACCAAGCGATAGCCTCATCCAATGTGGAGTTTCCGACCGGAAAAGTAAAAAGTACGGAAGAACAAATGACCGTTCGTCTTTCGGGTAAATTCAAATCAGTTGACGAAATCAAGAACTTAATTTTGTTTTCTAGCGGGACATCTGTAGTACGTTTAGCTGATGTGGCAGAAGTAGCCGACGGATCTACCGATCAACTTTCCTTGTGCCGATTAAACGGGAAGGAAGGAATCGGCTTACGAATCAAAAAACAAAGCGATGCCAATGCGGTTGAAATGTCTGAGCTCACACGTAAACGCATCGAAGAGTTAGAAGAAAAATACAAGAAGGAAGGAATCGAATTTACGGTGGCAACAGACACTTCCACGGTAACCCTAGATTCAGTGCATGCCGTACTTCATGACCTCGAATTGGCTATCGCCTTAGTTGCGATTGTTATGCTTCTTTTCTTACACACCCTGCGAAATGCCTTAATTGTATTAATCGCTATTCCAGCCTCCTTAATTTCTACGTTCATTGCGATGTATGCCTTAGGTTACACCTTAAATTTAATGACCCTGTTAGCGATGTCGCTTGTTATTGGAATCCTGGTAGATGACTCCATTGTGGTACTCGAAAACATTTACAGGCACCTTCAAATGGGTAAAAACAGAAAGCAAGCAGCCTTAGATGGTAGAAATGAAATTGGATTTACCGCACTTGCTATCACCTTGGTTGACGTCGTGGTATTCTCACCGGTAGTATTCATTCAAGGTGTAATATCTGACATCTTAGAACAGTTTTCTATCGTAGTAGTAATCTCTACCTTGATGTCGCTTTTTGTTTGTTTTACACTTACCCCATGGCTCGCTTCACGTATGGCCAAGGAAGTCAAATTGGAAGAGAAAAAAGGGATTTTCTATCGGTTTTTATATTGGTTTGAAGTTCGACTTTCCAAATTTACTGAAGCCTATGTTTCCTTAGTGAACTGGTCACTCAAACATAAAATCATCACCGGACTTTCTATTTTGGTATTATTTATTGCCAGCTTTGGAACCATGGCTCTAGGAATTGTAGGTCAAGAATTCGTGGCAGAAGGAGATCAAGGAAAGTTTATGCTCAAATTGAAATTTGATAAGAGCACAACCATTGAAGAAAACAACCGAGTTACCTTAGCCATTGAAGACATGCTTAATGGGCAAAAAGAGGTGAATTCCGTAGTATTTTCTAATGTGGGTGGACCGAGTTCAGGTATGGGTGCGCTATCCTTTGGGTCTGAATATCGATCAGAGATTACGATTAAGATGAAACCCGGGATGCAAGAACGCTATCCAACCATCAAATTCATGACTAAAATCCGTGAGAAAATTGAACAAACCTATCCTGGACTTGAAGTGAGAGCCATGAATATTGGAATGATTGAATCGGAAGAGGCACCCATTGAAATTTTCCTATCATCAGACGATAATGAGTTACTCATGAGTGAGGCCAGAAGAATGAAAGGATTCATGGACAGTATTAAAGGAGCTAAAGATGCTTATATCTCTACGGATGATGTTACACCAGAAATCCGAATTGAACTTGACCGTGACAAAATGGGTCAACTGGGACTTCCTGTTGCCGTAATCGGTATGCAATTACAAAATGCATTAACAGGTAACGATGACGTCAAATATGATGACCAAGGTAATGAATATGGAATCCGCGTAATGGCAGATAAATACGATCGAAAAAGTATTGAAGACATAGAATCCATGGCATTTACAACAAACGACGGGAAACTGGTACGACTGGAAGAATTCGCCAATGTGACCATGGAAAATGGAAATGGAACCTTAGAGCGTAAGAATCGGGCAAATAATACCACCCTCAGATGTTGGGTACTCGGAAGAGCAGCGGGAAATGTTGCACAAGACATTGATAAGTACCTTGTTGATCATCCCTTAAATGACCAAGTGCGAATGAAATGGGGAGGTGAAGTTAAACGCCAGAAAGAATCCATGGGTGCGCTAGGTACAGCTATGGGCATTGGCGTAATTTTAGTATACCTCATCATGGTGGTCTTGTATGACAATTTTGTCTATCCGTTTGTCGTATTATTCTCGATTCTCGTATCGTTAATTGGAGCTATACTCGCCCTTAGTTTATCCGCATCTAACATGGGAATCTTTACCATGCTTGGTATGTTGATGCTCTTGGGATTAGTAGCCAAAAATGCCATTTTAATTGTAGACTTTACCAACCACTTAAAAACAACTGGGGTTAAAACGCACGAAGCCTTATTAGAAGCAGTTAGAACACGGATGCGTCCAATTTTAATGACAACAATCGCTATGGTTTTTGGAATGATCCCAATTGCTATAGGTAAAGGCTCAGGAGCCGAATGGAAGAATGGCTTGGCATGGGTATTAATCGGTGGATTAACCTCCTCCATGTTCCTTACGATTATCGTCGTACCCATCATGTACAGCATGGTTGATTCGATAAAAGAGTGGTTTTCTAAGAGAAAAATCGCGAAACGACTGTCCGAAGAGTTTAATGAAGGTTAGTTTAACAACAATGTGATGGGTTTAACAAATCCATCACATTTTTTACCGGACTAAATACATTTGACGGTATTTCGACAAAAACGGTATTCCAATAATACATTGAACCATTCCATAATCCTGGTTTTTCAAGATAATATACGGTCTTACCTAAATGATTCTTTTTTACCGCCATGGAAAGGTCTTCTCGAACAAACTCGGTTAAATCTAATTTATTTCCCATCAAACCATACGGTGAAATAGCCATCATTACCGGATTAAAATGAGAACTTTCAGTAAGTTTAGCCAAGTGAATCGAATCGATTTGTGACTTTTCTATAATTTGCTTTGTTTTAATTCCTTCATGAGAAACCCAAAAAGGACCTCCCCCGGGCATACCCTCATTCTTTACCATACCACAAACACGAAACGGCCGTTGAAGCATTGTTGAAATATATTCCCAAGATGTCACACCGGCGGATTCATCAAGTAATTGAAAATCACTACAAATACGCATAATCTCAGGCATATTTTTTTCTGAATATGCTTTTAAGAGCTTAGCGCGCAGACTCACCAATACGCCACCAAGCAATCCCCATGTTTGATTCACATGTTCATCTTGAACAGGGCACTGAATGTTGTCAATATTCTTAATAAAAACGAGGTCTGATGCTAAGCCATTTAAATTTGAAAGTATTGCTCCGTGACCTGCAGGACGCCTCACAAACGATCCCGTTTGATTACTCAAGGGTTGCATGAACTCGTCAAACACATAGGAATCAGTTTCCACTGCTTGGGTACTAAAATCGATTTTGAATGGAAAACTATTTAACAGCGTTTCACGAGCCATTGATAATTGACTTAAATGTTCCTCTTGTACCGTGAAGTGAAACGAATCAATTGGTTTTAAGGCTGTTTTACCTTGCCTTAAATGACTTTCTAAGGGTGAAGCGTTCTTTTCATTCATCCGATGAAAAGGAAACAAAGCTTTTGGGGTACCAGAAAAATTCAATCCTTGCGACCCAAGTAAATAATCACAAAGCGCCAATAAATCTACCGAAGGATCCATTAATAATTGTCGCCATTCTTCATTCACTTCATGATAGAATGCGAAGGACTCGATTTTACTTAAAAATAAACGGACCTCATCCCCTTGCTCATGTCCCATAGAACCCAGGAATTGCTGAAGAAAATCGAACATGCGCGAACCAACACCAGACGCTGGAATAAAGAACGAAATCGATCCATTGGACGCAACAAATACTTCTTGGAATTTCTTAATTTCTGCCGGAGCATATTTAAGGATTCCATGTCCAACCGTACAAGCCTCTACGATGTTTGGAGACGCCAAGGAGGAGAACAAGCGGTTACGCTGTTTATCAATCGCTTCTTGTATATCCTTCTCCATCCGAGATAAATAGTTTTACTTTGCAGTGTGAATCTAGTCTTCGAAGGTATAAAATATCAACTACACGCCAAAAAACGGCAAGGAATTCATTCGCCCTTTATTTATGATTTAGTGGATAAGGGCCTGACAAGTAAGGTTTCTAGTGAACATAAAAGTATATTGAATGCTTTTGATTTAACACAGCAGCATGATACTCGGGTAATCCATATTACCGATTTAGGCGCAGGATCTAGGAAATTATCTGAGCAACGTAACATTCAAGACATACATCGAGTCAGTAGTTCAGGGAGGCGTTATGGGAGATTGCTTTACCTGCTATGCAATCACTACAAACCCTTGCATATACTCGAATTAGGAACCTCATTGGGACGTGGGACCTTAGCCATGCATCTTGGGCATTCTGAAGCACAAATTACCACGATAGAAGGTTCACCTGAAATCGCAGCCATTGCAAGTGAAAACATTAACAAATTCGCCACAAATCGCACCAATATTGAAGTTATAACAAGTTCATTTAGCACCTATTTATCAGAATTAGATAATGCAACCTTTGACCTTGTTTACATTGATGGACATCACGAAGGGAAAGCGTTACGTAACTACCTTGACCAAATAATGCCCTACACACATGAACAAACCCTTTTTCTATTAGATGACATCCGATGGAATGACGACATGTTAAAGGCTTGGAATGAACTAATCAAGGACCCCCGCTTTCATGTGAGCATTGATTTCTTTCGAATGGGTATGTTAAGCCAACGGAATTCTCAGGCTAAAGAACACTTTACCTTATCGTTTTAATACACGGGTTTAATTTGCTTCAAAAGGTATGAAGTATTAAGCCGCTTTGGTTCTAGATTTGATTTTTTCTTCGAATCGACATTTGCAATGACCACGGAAGAAGATTCTAAGTTCTTATCTATAGCCGTCCATTCATAGGTATTACTTAAGGGTGCTTTACTTACAATCGTTGCTTCATCTGGAAGAACAGTATTATCCGATCTGGAACCTCTGATCTCTAATGATTTAGCTTCTTCTTGTGGTTCGGCCGCCAAGGCTAAGGGTTCATCAGAAGGTGTACTTATTTCATATCCATATGCAGGATCTGAGTGAATAACCTGCGGTAGTTCCGCTACTAATGGTCGATTGGGTGCAGTTGTTTCCTTAGCCAACTGCTTGTTTGGGGAAGGATTTTGTTTGGTTCGTTCGATTTTCTTATTTACTCGAGCCGTCTGGTCCTTAGGAGTACTCGTAGTATTGAATAAATATATAGTAAACAAAATAAGTAGACTTGCCGCTACAGCAGAGGCAATGAATAAATTGAACATCCTAGGACGCATACCTTTCGCTGAGGGTTGGGAATACGTTTGATCGAATGTTTGATTAAGCGCTTCTAACAAATGTGCGGGAGGACTTACGGGTAATACATCCATACTTCGAGTGACCAAGACCTTAACTTGCTGAAAACTAACTTCATCAGAACATAAGTCCTCAATTAAGGATTGCTCACTTGGAGTCAAATCGCTGTAATGAGCCTTTAAAAATAAATCGTCTATCTGCTTCATCGTTCTACGAGTTCAAACATTTTTAATTCTGCTGCCAATTTCTTAATTGCATAAAATAAGCGTGACTTTACTGTACCTTCATTGATTCCAACGATCTCAGAAATTTCTTTAATCGAAAGGCCATCAATATGTTTTAATACAAAAACTTCACGGTGTTTATCATCCAATTTTATAAGTTCTTCTTCCAACGCCGCTTTAAATTCCCAATCATTTACCGTCTGCTCTACATCATCAGCTCCACTTAATTGGTAATGACTATCCAATCCATTGCTTGTGTTCTTTCTAACTTCATTCCGCTTAAACTCATTCTTACATAAATTGGAGGCAATGGTATAAACCCAAGTTTTAAAACTCCGATTGGTATCAAACAAATGGGGTTGCGTAATGATCTTAGTAAATAAATCCTGTAATAAATCCTGTGCACGAACTTCATTGTACCAAAGTAACTTCAGCATATACCCATATAGCTTACCAGAATAGCGCTGATACAATTCATTAAAGGCAGTCTTCTCCCCTTGACGAATCGCTAACATGAGCTCTTCATCTGAGAAATGAGAAAAACCTGACTTCAATCCACGCATAAATCCTTTATTTCTTCGGTCTTATTTTGTACTTCTTATTTTCGATTTTAGATCGTTTTTCCTTGCTTTTATCAGCGCTTAAGGTTTCGACGGTTAAAATCATTGGCATATAATTTTGCCTGAGCGGCGATATTGTTTCATCCGGCTCTTCACCGCAATCTAAATATGAAAAGGAGTCCAAAAATCGCTCATTATTCAACAAAACCTGTGCTTCATCCAAGGTATTCGGATATAAGAAGACAAGTCCGTTTGGAACTATATCTTGTTCAAATTGGAACAGATATTCCCTTGGAATGGTCATGGAAAACGCAAATTTTGTGGCAGGATTAATCCGTATGAAATCCCCCAGGTATGTGACATCGACTGTGGGTTGAACCGGTATGGAATAGCCTTTTTTAAGTAATAAGGCTCGATATTGCTGGCTTTGTAATAAATCCAATGAAATGATATCAATGGAATTTCTTCGCAAAGCAACTTGTTCTTGAAAGGCGCTGTAGGTGTCCAGTGTTCCGTGTGTAATAAGCGTAGTGTTCTCAGGTACCGATTTGACTAGATCAATGGCATAACAAGTCATGGCATCGGGAATCAAACGCAAAGACTTCATCTTATTTAAGGTATTCCAAACTGTTAAGGTATCTCCAGTAACCAATGAATTAGCAACCTTTAATTTTAACCCTTCAGGGTGATTTGGATTCAATCTCAAGGCCTCATTTAATTCCGGCGCTCGATCTGCATTGTAATTCCCCTGATCGTAATAAAGCACATTCGCTTCAATCTGTTCCGAAGGCGTTTGAGCCAAGCCTTTTAATATAGTTACGGAATGTTGGAGTTGGACCTCATCTACGTCTGATGCAGATCGGGACCTTGAATTACTTTTAAGCGCTACCTTTCTTGCCTTATAAACATCGGCTTCTTTTTTAAAATTATTCTGCTGTCTAACTTCCGATTCGTTCAATTGATCTACATCATCAGCGGCAGGAATCTGATCCTTATCCAAAAGTTGCAACTGTGCGCTATCCAAAACAAGCGTTGTTGTCCCCTGGTTATTAAACAGATTTCCATTGGAAACACTATTGGATTGCGGAGGTTGAGCCAGCGAAAAAAAAGCGATACAAACGCCAATTAAAATAAGTAAGTTTTTTTTCATAACAAGTCCCACTACATCGTTAAAAGGAAAAAGTTCATTTAACGAAGTTAAGTATTTACCCTAGACAAATAATATGTAAGTTTGTGCGTTAAGTCGCACGTGAAAAATCTAATTTATTTTCTGGGTTGCCTTTTGATTATTCTTGGGTTTATTCCCTTGAATTCCTGCAATAAGATAAAGGGGTTCTCAAAAGAAAATCTAACATTTTCGGTAGACACCGTTGTTTTTGACACGGTATTTACGACGATTGGCTCCACAACAAAACAATTTAAAATCTATAATCCGTCAACAAAATCAGTTCAGATTGAGGAAATCGAATTAATGGGTGGTGATCAATCTCCATTTCGCTTGAACGTTGATGGTGAAAAAGGAACGTTTTTAGAAAACATGGTCCTTGAAGGAAAAGATAGTCTTTTTGCTTTTGTAGAAGTCACCCTTGCTGCCAATTCCCAAAACCAACCTTTAATTATTGAAGATTCTATTCGATTTAAGACCAACGGAAAAGACCAATATGTTAAACTTGCGGTATGGGGACAAGACGCATATTTTCATTACAAAGACTTAAATGAAGGAATATGGCCCAATGATAAACCACATGTGATTTACGGTTATGCAGCCGTAGACTCAGCTAAATCATTAACTATTCAGGCGGGAACTCAAGTCCATTTGCATAAAAATTCAATTCTCTATGTTTACAAAGGAGCCTTGCACGTTCAAGGAATGCTCAACAACGAGGTGGTTTTTCAAGGCGACCGCTTAGAGTCAATGTATAGCAATGTGGCGGGACAGTATTATGGAATCTATTTTCACGAAGCACTACCCTCCACCATCGATTATGCCATTCTAAAAAATGGAACAGTAGGCGTGCATTTGTATCATGAAGACCCAAGTAATGCAGGCTATACCTTAGAATTAACAAATACACGAATTTTTAATACCTCAAGGTACGGGGTTTTTATTTATGCTGGGGCGAAAGTAAAGGCAGAGAATTGTATCATATCGAGAAATGAAAGTCATGCATTATTGGTATTAGAGGGCGGAGATTTTAATTTTAACCACTGTAATCTTGTGGGTTACGGTACTTCGCAAGTTCCAGCAGTTGGAATAAGTAATTACTTTTACAATGCAGCAAACGGAACGACAACCGTTTCATCCATCAATGAAGGGGTGCTGCGTAATTGTGTAATTGCGGGGAATCTAGATTATGAGTTGGCTATCGATACGATAAGCGCCCCGGGAGTTACTATAAATTTCAATATCACGCATAGTTTAATACGCAGTGAAACTACCTATAACGATCCATTCTACTCGAATATCATTTGGAATGAGAATCCATTATTTGAAAATACAGCGCAAGGTGATTTCCTATTTCTTCTGAACTCACCCTTAAACGGAGCTGGGATTAACACTGCTGTATTTACGGACATTTTAGGGAATTCAAGAAATAACCCACCAGACATTGGAGCCATTGAATTGCCTTAATTGGGCATAAAAAAATCCCGCTATTGCGGGATTTAAACTATTTCTAATGTCTGATACTAATTATGCTGTAGCATTCATATTATCCAACACATCCATTACACTTTTAACGGCTTCTGCAGATTCATTAAGTAGCGCTTTCTCTGCGTCATTTAAGTCTAACTCAATGATTCGTTCGATTCCATTTTTACCCAATACCACAGGAACTCCAAGATAAATATCATTTAATCCATATTCACCGGTTAACCATGCGCAAACTGGGAAGATTCGTTTTTGATCACGAACAATTGCTTCTACCATTTGTGCTGCTGCCGCTCCTGGCGCATACCATGCAGAAGTTCCAAGCAATTTAACGATTTCACCGCCACCAAATTTAGTGCGCTCAATAATTTCATTCAATTTTTCTTCTTCAATTAATTCAGTTACGGGAATCCCAGCAACCGTAGTGTATCGAGGAAGTGGAACCATCGTGTCTCCATGTCCACCCATTAATACCGCTTGAATATCCTTTGGTGAAATATTCAATTCCGTAGCAAGGAACGCACGGTATCTAGCGGTGTCTAATACACCAGCCATTCCAAATACTTTCTTTGAATCGATTTTTGCATTTAAGTATGCACAATACGTCATAACATCCAGCGGGTTGGAAACAACCACTATGATTGCATTCGGGGAATATTTAACAACATTCTCAGTTACGGTTTTAACAATACCTGCATTCGTAGCAATTAAATCATCGCGCGACATGCCCGGCTTACGAGGTAACCCAGAAGTAATAACCACCACATCTGAATCTTTAGTCATGGCATAATCATTCGTAGATCCAATAGTTCTTGAATCATACATGTTAATTGGCGCAGTTTGCCAAATATCAAGTGCTTTACCTTCAGCAAAGCCTTCTTTTATATCCAATAAAATAATTTCATTGGCAATTTCACGTGAAGCTAACACATCTGCACACGTTGCTCCCACATTCCCAGCACCTACAACAGTAACTTTCATAATTTCTCTAATTAACGGTTTGTAAATTTCCTTTGCGAATTTACGACAACTGCATTAAATTTAGCTTCTCAAAACAAAAAATGTTTGCTAAATATAATTATTGAGGCAACGACATTAAAAACTAGAACGTTAACCCATAAAAGCCATTGGAAACTGTAGAACTTAAAGAACTTGTTGCAGCGTGTGTGCGGAAGGAGCGAAAGGCCCAACATATGTTCTTCAAAGCTTACTATGGGAAAATGCTTACAGTATGCCTGCGATACATTAAAGATCGTGACAGTGCTCAGGAAGTAGTTCAAGATGGTTTTATAAAGGTCTTTGATAAATTGGAATTATTTGACTTCCGCGGCTCAATCGAAGGATGGATGCGTAGAATTTTTTCGAATACTGCAATTGATGCGATTCGAAAAGCAAAACGAAATCCGTTTTTGTCTGACCAAGACAATGACTTTAAGGTGCCGGCTGAAAATGCCATGGAAGAGCGAGAAGCCTTAGAAGAATTACAGGTTAAGTATGAGGTTGCCATTGATTGTATCGATCGATTGTCTCCTGCATATCGCACCGTATTTAACATGTATGTGTTTGAGGAGTATTCTCATAAAGAAATCGCTGAAATCCTAGGGATTAGTGAAGGAACGTCAAAATCCAACTTAGCAAAAGCTCGAATGAATTTGCAAAAAATGCTAGAAACAAAATATAAAAAAATCCAACACTGATGGATAAATTAGATGACATATTTAAAAAAGCAATCGAATCACACACTGAACCGTATGATCCAACTGCTTGGGAGGCACTCGAAAAACGCTTAGACAGCCAATTGCCTCCTAAAACAAATCCATTCAAAAAATGGGGACTTCCGGGTGCCGCGTTGGTGATTGGAATCACTTGTGCTACGTGGTATTTTACGGATTCTTCAACTCCTGTATCAGCTCCTATTTCTCCAAAAACAGCCACCATTAAGCAGCATAAGACCGAGGTAAAAACTCATGTAAATCATTCGAAAAAGAAGGAAAAACAAGCTGAAATCAAAACTCACAGTGAATTCCTTGAACCACTGCCTCAATGGAAAGAATCAACTATTATCGATACCGAAGCTGAACCAATTTTTAATCAACTTCAAAATATTTCATCAACGATTGATGAATTACCATCCAAAACACTTGAACTTGTAGATAGTCCTAAACCAAAAGAACTTTTTACATACAACCCACTGGTTTTGCCTACCTGTGCCGGCGTTTCTTCAGAATTGAAAAACACGAATGGATTTGAGATTACATTAAAAAGTAACAATTTGTTGCTTTCAATTGAACCTAATTCTTCGTTAAAACTTGAATTAAGTACCGGAACCATTGAAATTATAGACCCTAAAACGGGCGTAATTCTACAATCGAATGTGATTTCCGGACCTAAAGGAGATCTTGTTATGGATGAAATGATTTATGAAAATGGGTTACCTGTTCAAGGAATTCATGTAAAGACAGAAGCCACTGTGCGATCCATACGCTACGGAAAACAAATTAAAGAAAATACGGGGAAAGATCTAAACCTGCATTTATTTGATAAAGGAACAACCTTGGTTCATATCGATTTAACGGATGACAACGGATGTACCAATGAAATCTCTGGATTGATCAATGTGTCAGAAGACTATAATTTATTGGCGGTGAATGCATTTGAGCCTACTTCGCAAGATGCACGTAAGACCACATTCATGCCTTATGCGCTAACACAACGAGCCACGCCGTTCCGAATGATCATTATTGATCCTAATGACGGCGGGATAGTATTTGAAAGCACTGATGCAACATTGCCATGGGACGGAATTGATCGACGATATGGTAAGATGGGCGATTCAAATAAAGCCTTTGTTTGGAAAGTAACTCTATCTGAACCTAAAGCTGGTGAAAAAACAGAATACATGGGCACCGTAGTGCGTATGTAATAAATCACGCTAAGAAATGTTAAGTAAGGATTATTCTTAGGGATAATCCTTATTTTTGTTTAATCGCTTATGGCGAGGTTCAATATGCAAGTGATTAAGCGTCTTCCAACTCAATTAGCCAATCAAATTGCCGCTGGCGAAGTGGTTCAACGTCCTTCCTCTGTAGTGAAAGAATTGATGGAAAATGCCATAGATGCAGGCGCCACAGAGATTTCTCTAAACATAAAGGATGGAGGAAGAACCTTAATATCCATTCAGGACAATGGTTCAGGTATGAATCCAGAAGATGCATTACTCTGTTTTGAGCGACATGCCACAAGTAAAATTGACGCCATTGACGACCTATTCAAATTAACCACGATGGGATTTCGTGGGGAGGCACTTGCTTCCATTGGTGCCGTTGCGCATATATCCTTAAAAACCAAGCGAGATGAAGCGCTAACTGGGGTTCACATCAAAATGGAGGGTGGTAACATCGCAATGAATGAGGAGGTTGTTTGTTCAAAAGGCACCTTGATTGAAGTGAAAAACCTATTTTACAATGTGCCCGCTCGTCGAAATTTTTTAAAATCAGACGCGATTGAATTTAATCACGTTGAAGATGCCTTTTTATATATAGCTATCGCACATCCAGAGGTGAGTTTTATTTTGCATCACAACAACCAAGCAATATACAATTTAAGTGCTGCAAATTTAAAACGCAGGGTTACCGATGTTCTTGGAAAAAATGCAGGCGACCGCGTATTCCCTATAGAGTCAGAAACAGACATTGTGAAACTCACTGGGTTTATAGGAAAGCCAGAAACTGCAAAAAAAACACGGGGGAGTCAATTCTTTTTTGTTAATAAGCGGTTTTTTAAAAGCTCTTATTTTAATCATGCGGTATTGAAAGCTTTTGAAGGATTGATTCTGGAGAAAACACATCCTACGTATTTTATTTTCTTGGAGGTAGACCCTGCAAAAATCGATGTGAACATTCACCCAACGAAAACGGAAATAAAATTTGAAGAAGAACGCTTCATTTATTCAATTCTTCTAAGTACCATCCGGCAATCATTAGGTATGTTTAATCTAATGCCAAGTTTAGATTTTGAATTAGAAACTGCATTTGATCTTCCCGCTGGTTTTAATAAGCAACCCATTGTTGAACCAACCATTCAAGTGGATCCTAATTTCAATCCATTTAAACCGCAAGCCCATAGTGGTAAATCGAATGGTTTTTCGAAAGGAATTAAGGAGCAAGGATTTGGGTCAACTTCACCAAAGGAGGCGGATTGGCAATTGTTTTATTCGATTAATGAAACCCCTTTACCTGAACAACAAGAATTGCCGGGTATAGCCGATGTTCAATCAGTAGCGGATCTTTTATTGGTGGGACGATACATCTTTACACCGGTAAAAACTGGAGTAATGATGATTGATTCTAAACGGGCGATGGAAAGAATCTTATATGATGAGTGCATTGAATCCTTTGTAAAGCATCCCTTGAATCAGCAAATGCTGTTATTTCCTATCGATAAACCCCTTGAAAAACAAGAGGTGCGCATTGTATCAAATCATTTAAAAACCTTTGAGCAACTTGGGTTTAACATCTCATTACAAGAAGAGGTATTACACATTTTTGGTGCTCCCGAAATATTACATGAAAATGGTGTTGTACAATGTATTGAAGAATTAATTGACCGTGTAGAATATAGTGAGCAACATCAAGAAGATGTGGCGCATTCACTTGTACTACAAATGGTTAAACATGCTGCTAGATATCACCGAATAAGCAATAAATCAGAAGCTGAAATGCAAATTCAACGCTTATTTAGTTGTCCTGACCATACCTTGAGTCCATCCAATGAGCCGATAATTCAAATCTTGGCTTTTGAACAATTAAACCAATTGATAAAATAACTTCATGTTAAACAA
>JAIXRD010000338.1 GCA_027485365.1 Cryomorphaceae bacterium
CCATACCCACAGAAATACAAATGATTTTTCCGAATTCAGATTGGATACCTCCGAGATCTTTATAGACCATTTCCGCCGTTTTTTCTTCGGTGATTTTCATCCGATTTTTCCCCTCGAATAAGCTTTGAGCGGCTTCGTCTAGGTCTTGATAGTTGTACGTTTGTGGTACCGTTTCAATATCCAAAAAGAGGATTTTTTCTATGTGTATTGCGTCCATTTCAAAAGTGATTTTAATTGCGAATTACGATTAATTATTGGAATTTTGCGCCATGTCTGAACAATTAATTATCAGCGGCGGCGAAAAAAACGATAAATACCAAACCTTATTGCAGCAATTGCCTGCCTTAATAGATGAGCAGGTGGATAATGTAGCGAACATGTCAAACTTAGTGGCGGCCTTAAAACAAACCTTTGGATTTTTTTGGGTTGGTTTTTATCGGGTACAGGCAGATGAATTGGTGTTGGGACCTTTTCAGGGTCCAATCGCATGTACGCGCATCAAAAAAGGACAGGGCGTTTGTGGTGCGACGTGGCTAGAAGAACGGACGTTTGTGGTTCCTAATGTTCATAAATTCCCGGGCCATATTGCGTGCAGCGATCAATCAAAGAGTGAGATTGTTGTCCCTCTATTTAAAGCGGGAGAGCTCGTTGCGGTACTTGATGTGGACAGTGATGAATTTGCTACCTTTGACGAGGTCGATAAAATTCAGTTAGAAAAAATCCTCGAATGGTTCAGCGCATATTATTAGGAATTTCACTGCTCTTGTTGTTTGGTTGTGCTCAAGTGGGTACCCTCAGTGGCGGGGGGCGTGATGTAAAAGCGCCGGAAATAGTTTCGAGCACTCCAAGCATGGGGGCCTTGAATACCAACCCAGCACTTATTCGCTTGCAATTCGACGAGTTTATAGAATTGAAAAATCCCATCGAGACATTTCGTCTAGAGCCCGCAGATGCAAAAATTACGGTCGTTTTAGCGAAAAAAACGGTGTTGGTGTCACTCAAAGGGGAGTTAAATCCGAACACCACCTACAGTTTATACATTGATGGAGGAGTAAAAGACATTTCAGAGGGCAATGACTCCGTGTATCAGTATGTATTTTCAACGGGTTCAACCTTAGATTCTGCAAAACAAGTATACCGAATTGGTAATGCGTATTCAAAGAAATCCATGACAGGTGTAACGGTTGGCCTATATGCCTCAGATACCAGTGCGAAACCCCGTTACCTCACGAAAAGCAACGAAGAAGGGTGGGCGAGTTTGGATTATTTACCTGTAGATTCTTTTTATGTGAAAGCCTTTTTGGATTTAAATCGAAACGGTTTAATCGATGTGAATGAACCCCAAGATATTCGGTTTAAGGCCAGTATTCCTACCAATGATTCATTGCCATTGCTGCTTTCAACTCCCCGCGAATTAAATCGTATGCATTCGTTTAAAGTATTGCCTCCGGGAATGTTAGTGGGGCACCTTCCAGAAGAGATTGCCTTGCGTGATGTGCGTGTTAATGGCCAGCTAGCACCGATGTACCGGGTGGATAGAGACTCCATAGCCATTAGCCTCAGTCAATTCGAACCAGGTGCCTTAGTGATTTCTACACCATTAGATTCCGTTTCTTTACTTTACACAGCGAAAGAAAAGGCCACGCCTATTAAATTCCAAGTGATTCAACCCAATGTTGGTCCCTCCATTACCTTAACCTGTAATGTTTTTCTTGATTCAATGATTGATCTGAATTCCATTGAATTGATGCGAGCAGATTCAACCATAATTCCTATTAAATCACTATTAGTGGATCATAACCGAATCCAACTTGTTCCGCAAACATGGACCTCAGGCAAACTGAAATTAAATATGGGGGCAAACGCCATTCAGGGGCTTAACGGAACTAAGGTGCTTCCAACGACCCTTGACTTGGTTTGTTTTGGCGAGGCTGAATTGGGCACCTTGATTATCAACTTTAAAAATAATCCGTCAGGTAAACTTCTTTTACTAGAAAAAGATGGAAAAACAGTTGCTTCATCATATTATTTGCCGGGTGCAAAAAAACAAGATTCCTTTGAGCACTTAGTGCCAGGAGAATATCATGTGGTGTTGATTGATGACCAAAATGGAAACGGCGTATGGGATGCTATTCGTCCAGAAACAAAACAGGCCGCGGAACCGGTGCAGCGCTATACTAAAATCCCTAAAGTGCGAGCCAATTGGGATGTGGAAGTTAGCTTAGATTAATTCCTAGTTTAGTTTTCAACAACGGCTCATCCACCTAAAAAACTTAGTACCTTTAAGGTTCGCAAATTTCACCTGTATGTACTTAATTTTTGATACGGAAACCACCGGGTTACCGCGTAATTTCAAGGCTCCTATTACCGATACGGATAACTGGCCGCGTGTGGTCCAATTGGCTTGGCAATTACACGATGAATCCGGGAAAATAATTAAGCATAATGCCGCTATCATTAAACCGAATGGGTTCACTATTCCGTTTGATTCTGAAAAAGTGCATGGAATTTCTACGGCCCTAGCAACCTATGTTGGACGAGAACTCGATGAGGTGATTGCTGAATTCATGTATGATTTGAAGCAAGCGAAGTTCATTGTTGGACATAACTTGAAATTTGATGTCAATGTAATGGGCTGTGAATTTGTGCGCATGGAAATGGATTCCCCCTTGGAAACCATACCGGTACTAGATACATGTACAGAGGAAAGTGCGGCACTCGTCCAATTAACAGGAGGTAAAGGCGGACGGTTTAAATTGCCAACCCTAACGGAGCTTTACGGGTTTCTATTTAATGAATCCTTCAATGAAGCGCATAACGCTACGGCGGATGTTGAGGCAACTACGCGTTGTTTTCTTGAGTTAATTCGCCGAGATCATTATTCCCCAGAACGCCTTAATACGGATGAAGGATATGGCTTGCGATTTAAGCAGGCAAATCCAAGTCCCGTTGCCTTGGTTGGACTAGAGCATCAGAACTTAAAGGAAGCAAGTAAAGCTTTAAAGCAATCCGATACCTCGCAGCGTGCAGACGCTACGGAGTTACCTGTTGAATTAGAGGATGCTCCGTTTACCCATTTGCATGTCCATTCTCAATTCACCTTGTTGCAATCGACGGCTGAAATTAAATCACTGATTAATAAAGCCATTGAATTAGATTTACCGGCCTTAGCATTAACCGATAATGGAAATATGATGGCGGCCTTTCAATTTGAAAAGGTATTGAGTGATCATAATTCAAAAATATTGCAGGAGAAAGCGGAGGCTGAAGAGAATGGTTCACCTTTTACGAAGCGTCCAATCCTTCCAATTATTGGCTGCGAATTTAATGTATGCGTTGATCACAAAAATCGAGACACCAAGGATGTGGGCTACAAAATGGTCTTTCTCGCAAAAAATAAAAACGGGTATCAAAACCTGATAAAATTATCTTCCCTCGCCTATACCGACGGATTCTATTACCTCCCAAGAATTGATAAAGCCTTGGTTGAACAATACGCCCAGGACATAATTGTGCTATCCGGTGGTCTTGATGGTGAAATTACGTCCCTCATCTTAAATGTGGGTGAAGCTCAGGCAGAAAGTGCATTGTTATGGTGGAAATCTGTTTTCAATGAAGACTTCTACCTGGAAGTTAACCGACATCAATTAGAGGCGGAAGACCATGCGAATGAGGTATTAATTCGTTTTTCGAAGGCGCACGACGTTAAATTGGTGGCCACAAACAACAGTTATTATGTGAACCAAGGCGATGCCAATGCACACGACGTCTTGTTGTGCGTTCGGGATGGCGAGTTGATGTCCACACCGATTGGTCGTGGAAGAGGGTACCGTCACGGGTTTGAAAATGATGAATTTTATTTCAAGACACCTGATCAAATGAAGCGCTTGTTCGCCGATTTACCTGAGTCTATTTTATCGATTGCCGAGATCATTGGGAAATGTGAAGCCTATACCTTGTCGCGCGATGTGTTACTTCCAAAATTTGAAATTCCAGAGGAATTTATTGATCCAAGTGACGATATTAACGGTACAAAAAATGGCGAAAATGGCTTTTTAAAGCACTTAACTTACCAAGGTGCGATAAAGCGCTATGGCGAAATCAGTGAGGAGCTCAAAGAGCGCTTAGATTTCGAGTTAAAAACCATTGAAAACACCGGGTATCCGGGGTACTTTCTGATTGTTCAAGATTTCTGTAATGCGGCACGCGATATGGGTGTTTCCGTAGGTCCCGGAAGGGGGTCTGCCGCCGGATCTGCCGTAGCATACTGCATTGGGATTACCAATGTGGACCCGATTAAGTACGATCTCCTCTTTGAGCGTTTCTTGAATCCCGATCGGATTTCAATGCCCGATATTGATATCGATTTTGATGATGAAGGGAGGGGAAGAGTTATTGATTATGTGATTAATAAATACGGTGCCAATCAGGTGGCACAAATTATTACATACGGTACCATGGCTGCTAAGTCCGCCATTAGAGATACTGCACGGGTACTCGATTTACCCCTGCCAGATGCCGACCGCTTAGCTAAATTAGTACCCGATATTTCATTGAAGAAGTTGTTCGATTTAGAAGAACCTGCACTAGCCGATGCCTTGAAAAACAATCAAGAAGCATTGAATAATGCGAAGGAATTGCGTAAAATCTTTCAGGGACAAGGTCCTGCATCGGATGTGTTGCGACAGGCTAAAGCTATCGAAGGGTCGGTTAGAAATACTGGGATTCATGCCTGTGGGGTGATTATTACGCCAGATGACATTACGAATTTCGTTCCCGTTGCTACGGCGAAAGATTCTGTCATGGTGTGTACGCAATTTGACAACTCCGTAGCAGAATCTGCAGGCCTACTTAAAATGGATTTCCTTGGTTTGAAAACCCTTACCTTGATTAAGGATGCGGTTCGAATCATTAAAGAGAATCGAGGGATAGAACTTGACCCGGATCAATTTCCAATTGACGATGAGCTCACCTATAAACTCTTTCAACGCGGAGAAACGGTAGGTATATTTCAATATGAATCCCCCGGAATGCAAAAGTACATGCGGGAATTAAAACCTACAGCCTTTGCTGACCTTATTGCAATGAATGCACTTTATCGTCCGGGTCCTTTGGAGTATATACCTTCATATATTAAACGTAAACATGGCGAAGAGCCGATCGTATACGATTTAGATGATTGCGAGGGCCATTTAAAAGAAACCTACGGAATTACAGTCTATCAAGAGCAAGTGATGTTGCTTTCTCAGAAGTTGGCTGATTTTACCAAAGGTGAGGCCGATACCCTAAGGAAGGCAATGGGTAAAAAGGACCGCAAGGTACTGGATAAAATGCGTCCGGTATTTATAGAGCGTGGAAATGCGAAAGGCCATGCCAACGATAAATTGGAGAAGATTTGGAAGGACTGGGAAGCCTTTGCGTCCTATGCGTTTAACAAATCGCATTCTACGTGCTATGCTTGGGTGGCTTATCAAACGGCTTATCTTAAGGCAAACTACCCGGCGGAATATATGGCAGCCGTGTTAAGTAATAACATGAGCGATATTAAGCAAGTAACCTTCTTTATGGAAGAATGTCGTCGCATGGGGGTGAATGTTTTGGGTCCAGATGTAAATGAATCCCGCTTGAATTTTACAGTAAATGCGAACGGGGATATTCGTTTTGGTTTGGGAGCCATTCGTGGGATAGGGGAAGGACCGGTAGAAGCGATTATTCAAGGACGAGAGGAGGGACGATACACCAGTATTTTTGATTTCATTCGTCGGGTGAATTTAAAAGCAATCAATCGAGCAGCGATGCAAAATTTAGTATATGCAGGTGGATTTGATTCGTTTAGTGAGCTGCATCGGGCGCAGTATTTTATCGAAGAAGGAGCAAATCGCTTGTTTTTGGATCACATCATACGTTATGGCACCTCCTATCAGGACAGTAAGGATTCAAGCCAGCATGACCTCTTTGGTGAGGGTTCTGGATTTGATGTAGTAGAACCGAAAGTTCCAAGTTGTGAAGAATGGTCTTCGAGTTATAAGTTGGCCAAAGAACGCGAAGTGATTGGGATTTTCATTTCCGGGCATCCCTTGGATGATTATAAAATGGAGATTGATGCCTTTTGTACCGGGGCTTTAGCCATGTTGCATGATATGGAAACCTACAAAGGCCGCGATTTGTTGATGGCGGTAGTAGTTACCTCCATTGAACATCGGATTGCTAAGAATGGAGACCCCTTTGGAACGGTAATTTTTGAAGATTATACGGATCAATATAAGCTGAATATTTTCCGTGAAAATTATTTAAAGTTCAAGCATTTACTGCAACCCGGTGTATTTTTAACCTTGCGTGGACGTATAGAAACACCACGGCACAGAACGCACTTAGAATTTAATTTAAACGAAGTTGAACTCTTACAACATTTGCGCGAAAAACGGGTTAAAGGCTTGCATTTAAGCATACCGAACAAAGACCTTAATCACCTCTTGATTGATGAACTTAATGGCTTGTTTTTGGCGAATCAGGGGTCGTGCAATGTACAGTTTACGATTTTTGATGCGGTAGAAGGCTTGGAATTAAATATGGCGTCGAAGTCGGTTCGTGTAAATCCGGATCCGGAATTATACAAGGCACTCTCTAAAATGAATATTCAGTTTCGACTGAATTAATTCAGATCTCCTGCCTCTTCCACTTGTTTTATTAAGTTCGAAAGGGACATTTCGAATGCGTTCGCTATGCGTATCAACACGCGTAGGCTTGGATTAAATTCTCCTTTTTTATCCGTTGAATGGTTCGTATATCCACATCACAGAGCGATGACAATTGTAGTTGTGTGATTTTTTTGGATTTTCTGACCGTTTTTATTTCGGTTCCAAATTGTTTTAGGTCGTTTTCAAAGGAGGATTGCACCTCCAAATGTGAGGCTTAATTAAAAAAATAATATACGACATATATGCCGCATTAATTTTTCTTATGTATATTTAAGGCAACTTTTAATTTATTATTTATGAAAAAAATGATTTTACTTGTTGGATTAGGCACAGTCCTTTTCCTCAGCTCATGCAACAAAGATTACAGTTGCTATTGTGTTGCCGTTGATGGTGTAACTGGAGATGTAATTGAAGAAACTACTACTATTAATGGTAAAAAGAAGGATGTTATTTCTTCTTGTGATTCCGGAGATTATTATGATTCTGTGAATGATATTACTGTTGAATGTGAAATTTTAGAATAACATTATGTAAAAGATAATTTATTTGATTGCTACTATTTTGTTTTTCAGTTCTTGTACAGTGGCTAAAATTGGTGGCAAGGGTGCGGTACCTGTATTATTAAATCAGCCTGAAAATCAAATGCAATTAATTGAACACGTGATTATTAAGAAAAACAGAAATTTTGACTTTACAAGTTCATACGATGTTTCCGAAATCATGTCTAAAGTTATTGCTGAAAAACAACCCGATGCAGTAATAAATACCCAAATCACACTAAAGCAGGGAATTGATAATTACTTCATTAATCTTTTTACTCTAGGTATAGCAAATTCAACGAAAATTATTATTGATGCTGATATGATGAAAGCGAAAAAAGGAAATAATTAAAGAAAGCAACCAATCCAAATTCATTAAATTGTAAGAGAGAATATTAAATTTAATTCTCTATAAAACCCGACCACCGCGTCGGGTTTTTTTTACCTCAAACAAAAGCCCATCACGGCGTCAAAAAACAAATCCGCTTGTTCGGCGTGCAACCAGTGGCCCGCGTTCGGAATGGTTTCTATTGTCGCATCTGGAAAGCGTGCTTCTATTTCGTCAAGGTCTTCCGGTAAAATGTAGTTGGATAGTTCTCCCCGTAAAAAGAGGGTAGGGGTCCAGCTTTCCTTTTCGGGCAATGCAGCAAGTATGTTAGGCATTTCACGTTCAAGGACGGCAACGTTCATGCGCCACGCTAGTTTTCCTTTTTCAATCCAATATAAATTTTTCAAAAGAAACTGCCGTATTCCGTCATTTTCAACGTAGGTCTTGAGTATAGATTCTGCTTCACTGCGTGCACTGATAGAATCCAAGTGCAATGCATGAATTCCTGCTAAAATTTGTTGGTGGTGCATCGGATAGGCTTTTACGCCCATATCCGCTACTACAAGCTTACTCAACATGTGGGGATAATTTTGAGCGAAATGCATGGCCACTTTGCCGCCCATTGAATGTCCCAATAAAATTACATCGGTAAGTTGTTGTTCTTCAATAAAGGCATATACATCATCCATCATGTCTTCATACCTGTGTTTCTCACTCCACGGGGAACGTCCATGATTTCTGAGGTCAACACAGAACACCCGATAAAACGCGGCGAATCGCTGGGCTAAGCTTTGCCAATTATCTGAAGATCCAAATAATCCGTGTAAAATTACTAAGGGTTTCCCTTCGCCATATTCACGTGCATTTAGCTCTAGCATCCTCTTAGTTTGATTTACGTGTTTTATCGTTGCCTAATACGGTGAATTGACCGTCATTGGTCTGTTCTATACGTTTTTTCAATTGGGTAATATCCGTCAAGGTGCTGTCGTAATGTACGGTAATCGCCTGGCTTTTGGCTTCTTCAACAAAATCAACCTGAACCCGTTCAACGCCTCCCGCATGCATCAGGTCTTTCCGTATTGCTCCGCCACATCCCATTTTGCAAACCATACCCTCTACTTCAAAGGTTATTTTAGTATTCGATTTAACCGCTGGTATTTCCTTTTTCGTTACTGCAAGCACTTGTTTTGAAGAGTTCGTTTCATTACAAGCACTTAACACAATCGCAACTATGGAAACAAGGATAATTTTTACTTTCATCGTAACTTTTTACAAAGATACGTCGTTAAGCAGTTGCGAATTAGATTTTAGAAATTTTTAAAACAACAACATGAAAAAAACAATGTTATTTAGCGTGGCGAGTCTATTAGGTGTCGCCTTGCTTGTTGGTTCTTGTGGGAAATATCCTGAAGGACCAAATTTTGCTTTAAGTTCAAAAGCATCCCGTTTAGCCGGAGATTGGAAGGCGACTTCCGTGAACCAATCGGGAACTGAGTGGAACTTAAGTAATTTATCGTTGACGAATACCATTACGAAAGACGGTTCGTATAATGCGAGCACTATAATTACTGTATTTGGTGTTCCTACTACGTATTCTAGTGAAGGAAATTGGGAGTTCTACGATAAGAAAACTAAGCTAATTTTCACAGAAACTAACCCAGCAACGAATTCTAAAGACACCTTTGATATTCTAATGCTTAAGAAGGATATGGTTAAGCTTAAGCAATTCGATTACGATTCAGGAGATACGTTCACGTATACTTATGAGCCTAAGTAATTGGTGATTAATTTTTACGAGCCCCGCAAGGGGCTTTTTTATTTTCAAAAAAATCGTATTTTTGGTCAACATTTAATTCATTATGAAGTTTTTAATCCTCCCATTGATTGCCTTAAGTTTAATTTTCTTAACGCCTTCTTGTAGCAAATATCCTAACGGGTCTAAATTCACCCTGTTAACCAAATCAAATCGAATGGTTAATGATTGGAAATTGACCAGTTATATGATTAATGGCAATGAGTTTATTGAAAGCCAACCTGAAATCTCCTTAGTTATTGAAAAAGACGGCACGTATTCATGGACAGCTACCCAAACCGTATTAGGTCAAATTCAATCCGAATTTGAACACGGTACGTGGTCGTTTAATGATGACAAAACGTCTTTAATGATTTTAACCGACGGAGAAGAAATTCCTGTAGGGTATACAATTATTGAGTTGCGTTCAAAGAAGATGATGTTGCAGTATTATGACAAGGTAACAAACATTACCTATGTTAGTACCTACGAAACAGATAAGTAAGCTGTTTTAGATGAATCTTGGGTCGCTAGCCATCACATGACCACAGGATTTACAGCTTCTCATTTCCTCAGAAGTGTAAAATTCCCGAAAGCGTGGAATAAAATCTTTTTCTATATTGTCTAGGTGAAAGCGATAGGATTTTAATTCATTGTTACAGTTCTCACAAAACCAAAACAAGCCATCCGTTAATTCAGTTCCTTTTCTTACGCGCTCAATCACTAAACCTATGGTGTTTTCGCCACGCATCGGTGAGTGCGGTGTATTTGCAGGCAACAAGAACATGTCACCTTCCTTCACTAAAATATCTTTTGGCTTTCCTTCGTGCTGAATTCGAACTGTTATGTCTCCTTCAATTTGAAAGAATAATTCCTCACTTTCATTGTAATGATAATCCTTGCGAGCATTCGGGCCGGCCACAACCATCACAATAAAATCTCCTGCCTCATGGTATAGGTTCTTGTTGGATACCGGTGGTTTTAATTTATCCCGGTTGTCATTGATCCATTGGTTTAGGTTGAAAGGTGCTAACATGGTATACGTTTCTCTAAAGTTAATAGCTTATTTGGAATATTTGTAAATGCTAAAGCCATATGCATGTCGTTCATCCACCGCTTGGGTTTGTATGCATTTTTTTTTCCACGGTTTTTCATCGAAGGTGTGCAAAAATGTGTCTGCATTAAAGGTATGGTCTATTTCAGTTATGTATAGCTCATCCAATGAAATAGTCTCTAAGGCTAAGCGGTAAATTTCCCCGCCACCTATAATAAATAAAGTTCGCTCGTCATCTTTATAGGCATCGATGCAATCCTGTAAGGTATGAAAGACCTTGCATCCTGGCGCTTCAAAGCTTGAGTTTCTCGTAATGACGCAATTCTCGCGATTGGGTAAGGGTCGATAACGTTCTGGGATGGAGTCGTAATTTTTTCTACCCATCACTACGATTTGACCATTCGTCATTTCTTTAAAAAATCTCATGTCATTCGGAAGATTCCACATCAGGTCATTGTTTTTTCCGATGCCTCGCTCCTCATCCATGGCCACAATTAATGCAAGTTTTGTCATACGGCTACTGCGGCTTTAATGTGTGGATGTGGGTCGTAATTCTCTAATTCGAAATCTTCATATTTAAATGAAAAAAGATCCTTCACGTCTGGATTGATTTTCATCGTCGGCAAGGGTTTGCATTCCCTTGAAAGTTGAAGCTTGGTTTGCTCAATATGATTCGTATAAAGGTGTGCATCTCCAAAGGTATGGATAAACTCACCGGGTTGTAAATCACAAACTTGCGCCATCATTAAGGTAAGCAATGCATATGAGGCGATATTAAAAGGTACTCCCAAAAAAGTATCCGCACTTCGTTGGTAAAGTTGACAACTGAGTTTACCTTCGGCCACATAAAACTGAAACATCGTATGGCAAGGTGGCAAAGCCATATCATTCACGCATGATACGTTCCAAGCAGAAACCAATAAGCGCCGAGAATCTGGATTTTTTTTAATCTGATCTACCACTTGGGAGATTTGGTCAATATGCCCCCCGTCTTGCGTAGGCCATGAACGCCACTGATACCCGTATACCGGCCCAAGATTTCCATTTTCATCTGCCCATTCATCCCAGATCGAAACATTATTGTCCTTTAAGTACTTAATATTTGTGTCTCCTTGTAAAAACCAAAGCAGTTCATGAATAATCGAGCGTAGATGTAGTTTTTTTGTTGTTACGAGCGGAAAGCCATCTGCGAGATTAAACCGCATTTGATGACCAAAAACAGAGTAGGTTCCAGTGCCTGTTCGGTCTTCCTTTTTTACCCCATTTTCTAGGATGTGTTTTAAGAGGTTGTGGTATTGTTCCATGATAGTACGAAGGTAGGATTTTATAAAAAACGCGTTGGGATTGTTGCAATGATTTTATTAACGGTATAATAAACAATCTTGAATTTACTTACTTTCGTTGCATGAAGTATGGCCCGTTTATCGCGTTACTGAGTTTGTTTTTCCTTGTTGCCAATGCTCAGCCTACGGTAAAGATTCCTAAAAAGCTTTGTGGAGTGTATACTGGAAGCCAACCGGCTTATGCCATTGAGACCTCTGGTCAAGTGTCTTCTGTATTGCCTGCGTCTATGATCATTGAGCTTACTCGCACGTCAATCAGTGTTTGTTATCAATTGCCTAAACTTTGTCCTGTTGTGGGCGGTATGGTGAAAACAATACACAGGGAAGGTAAGGGTAAGACCAAACAATGGAAAATTCAGGTATTATCTCCCAATTCTTTATTTACCGAAGATTTAGTTTTTTACGCAAAAAACAAGGAGCTTACTCGCATCGGGGTTTTTCCTCAACCCAATACCGTATTAAAGAAATCAAGGAAAAAATAAGGAAAACGTGGTGCCTTTTCCTGGGGTACTTTTTACATTAACTTTTCCTCCGTGTGCATCCACAATCAACTTCACATAGTACAATCCAAGTCCGAACCCTTTAACATTGTGTAAATTACCAGTAGGCACGCGATAGAACTTATCGAATATTAAAGAGAGATTTTCTTTTTTTATTCCTATACCATTATCCTCAATTTCAATCCAAATGCCGTTTTTATCGTTTCTTGTTTGAATCGTAATTTTTGGAATGGATTCACAATATTTTACTGCGTTTTCTAAGAGGTTATAAATCACGTTCGTTAGATGAACCGCATCGGCTTGAATAATATGATTTGTTGCATTCGGTTCAATATTGATTATTCCCCCTTTTTCGAGGTGATGCAGCTCAAAGTTCTCCTTCACTTCATCCAATAATTCATTGACATCAAATCGGTCCTTATTCAATATCACTTGGTCTTTATCTAATTTAGCAACGTTCAGTACCCGTTCCACTTGATGCTCGAGTCGCTTGTTTTCTTTATAAATTATTCCGGCGTATTTGTGTACTTGCTCTGAGGTGATTTCTGGCAGCCTCATCATCATTTCTGCCGATAAACTTATGGTGGAAATTGGCGTTTTAAGTTCGTGCGTCATGTTATTGATGAAGTCGGTTTTTACCTCGGCCAAGCGATATTGTCGCATAATGACCGTTACACTAAACGCGAAAAATATGGCAATAACCACTAGCATAAGGGTGAGGTATATCCACGGAGAATAATCATTTTGGGGCTCGATTTCACCAAGTTCGAGGTTAGGAAAATACACTGTAAAATAATGTCCGTCTTTGGTTAAGTTTAATTTCTCCGGTGTGATCTCATTGCTAGAAACTACATCCGTAACATAGATTGAATCTTTCTTGTATCGCACACGATTGCTAAGTACAATGGAGTCTGTAAAACAATCATAAATGCCGTAGTAAAAATCTCTGTGAATGTTTTGAATGTAGAATTCCTTCTTGAGTAAGGTCTCAAGATAAAAAGGCTGTAATTCTTCATTAAAATCCACCGTGAAATGGTTGTTTGAAATCTGCCTTACCGCACCATACATATCCGATTGATCCCCATCTTTTTTTTGAATAGTGGATAGCACATTCATTAAAGAACTGTACACATGGTCTTGAAATTCTTTGAGGTTGAGGCTATCTTCTTTCTGTTGAATGGCTAGGCTGACCTTCTGTGTTTCTATCGTACGTCCAACCCACAACAACTGAATAATCAAAATTGAAAGCATGGAAAGTGCTCCCAGTATGATAACCGTGCTAATGGATTTGTTTTTCATTCGTATTAGAATCCTTGTACTCCGTTTACTGTAGTGTACTTAAGGACGTTCTTTTTTTCTGGATGTATGCGTGCAAATGCTGATTGTACCGCTAGCGTGCCTTCATGAAAACCACAAAGGATGAGCTTTAATTTATTCTCATAGGTATTTACATCCCCAATGGCATAGATTCCTGGGATATTCGTTGAATAGTCTAAGGTGTTTACCTTGATGGCATTTTTTTCTATTTCTAATCCCCAGTCGGCTATAGGACCTAAGCTAGGTTTTAACCCAAAAAGCGGAATGAAATGGTCTACCGTTCTTCGGATTTCACCCTGGTGTTGATGGGTTATAATCACTTCTTCTAGGGTACCGTTACCCGCTAATCCTGTAACCTCTGCCTCTGTAATTAAATCGATTTTCCCTTGCTCAGCCAGGTCGATTACTTTTTGAACCGAATCTAAATGCCCGCGAAACGAAGCGCTTCGATGCACTAAAGAAATAGTAGAGGCTATATTGTTTTCCACTAAATAAATGGACCAATCCAATGCAGAGTCTCCTCCACCCGCAATAACACACGCCTTATCCTGATAAAATTTAGGGTCGCGAATAATATACTCAACCCCTTTGTCTTCAAATTGGGTAATGTTATCAATTGGTGGTTTTCTAGGCTCAAAAACACCCAGTCCGCCGGCAATTATAACGATAGGCGCATTGTGTATAGTGCCTTTTACCGTAGTTACCTTAAAGGTTCCATCTTCTAATTTGTCTATCGATAAGGCCGCCTCACCCAAGGTAAACCCTGGTTTAAAGGGGGCCGCTTGCTTCATTAAATTATCAATTAAATCTCCTGCTAATATTTCTGGAAATCCCGGGATATCGTATATCGGTTTCTTAGGGTAGATTTCAGAACATTGTCCACCAGGTTGAGGTAAGGAATCGATTAAATGGCAACGTAATTTGAGGAGCCCTGCCTCGAATACTGTGAATAGTCCAACAGGTCCTGCACCTATGATGATAATGTCAGTTTGAATCATGTGTTTTTATTATGCGGTAAAGGGATGAAACAAGTTTTTTTCGCTTTTGTTTTAAAAATCAGGTCGATGAGGCTTATTCTGCATGACTTCTTCAATATGCAACATTACCTCGGGGCTTAGCAAGGATTGGATTTCCATAGCTGCTAAGTTCTCTTTGAGCTGTTTTTCATTACTCGCCCCTAAAATTACGGTACTAACATTTGGGTTTTTAAGACACCAAGCCAGGCTTAATTTTGCCATAGTGGTTCCAAGGTCGGCGGCCATTACTTCAAGTTTTCTCGCTTTTTCAATGCGTTCTGGTGTTACATTCTTGTCGCGAAGCCATTCTAACCCTTCTATTCCTAAGCGTGTATCTGTAGGGTTTCCATGATTGTACTTACCTGTTAATACACCGGATGCCAGAGGCGACCAAATGGTGGTTCCAAGGCCCATGGTTTTGTAGATTTGTTCGAACTCTACTTCAACCTTATGCCGACAAAATAAATTGTACTCGGGTTGTTCCATGGTTGGTCCAATCAAATGGTTTTGCTTAGCAAATACATGCGCTTCCATGATTTCTTGCGCGCTCCATTCAGAGGTACCCCAGTATAAAATTTTACCTTGAGTGATCAAATTATGCATGGCCCAAACCGTTTCCTCAATGGGCGTAGATTTATCAGGACGGTGACAGAAAAATAAATCGATGTATTCTACTTGTAAGCGTTCGAGTGCTTGATGGCATCCTTCCACAACATGCTTTCTGCTTAATCCGCGCTGGGTTGGCCAAGTGCCTCCAGTGCCAAAAAACACCTTGCTACTTACTAAATAACTGTCGCGACTCCATCCTAGTTTTTTGAGGGATTTACCCATTACGGTTTCGCTCATGCCGCGGGCGTAAATTTCAGCGTTATCATAGAAGTTGATGCCATGTTCGTAGGCAATAGCCATTAAACGTTCAACGACTTGTTCATCGATTTGCTTACCAAAGGTTAACCACGACCCAAGTGAGAACCGACTTATCTGAATCCCGGATTTCCCGAGCTTGTTATATTCCATGGTGTTTTTTTGCAAAAGTACGTAAATATGTCTTAAATATGCCCCGGTTTTTCAAGCTGTTCTTCAATACGTTTCTTTATATTTGTTAAATAATTTTAAGGTATGTACGGTTTAGTAAACAAAGCAATTAAGGATTTAGTGGTAACCAATTATGGCCAAGAAGCTTGGACTGAAATCGCATCGAGAGCAGGGTTTGATGAAGGTGAATTTTTAGGATTACAACCTTATCCAGATAAATTAACCTATGACTTGGTTCGTCACGCTTCGGAAGTATTGAAAGCAGATGCTCATGTCATTTTAGAGGCGTTTGGTGAATATTGGATTACCTATACTGCAGAAGAAGGATACGGTGAATTAATGGACTTGTCAGGCGATAATTTCTCTGATTTTTTATCCAATCTTGATATGCTTCATACGCGAATGAGCAATATGATGCCTCATTTGGCGCCCCCTCAATTCACTACAAGAAATGAAAAGCCCAAATCATTGGAATTAGAATATCGTTCCGAACGAGCCGGTCTTACCCCCATGCTTTTTGGATTAATCAAAGGATTGGGCAAACGATTTGGATTAAACTGTCGCATTAAACAACTTGTAGAGAAAGGTCCGGATTCGGATTGCCATGTGTTTTTGATTGAATGGGAATGAACACCGAAGCTGAGTTAGACGAGTTATTCAGTGCATTAGAATTCGCAAACCCTCACACGGTGTTTGTTGGGAGCGACTATTCTTTATTAAGAATCGGGAAAGCTTTTCATAAGAGTATCGCGCTTGAAAACAATCTATCATTTGATTCGATATTTACGTGGGTAGCTGGGGGTTCTTTTGATAAATTGAAAAATAACAGCGTACAATTGTTTTTTATTGAAACACACGACGGTAAAAAACGCTATAAAATTTCGGGAAGAGCAGTTTCGTGGGGATATATTTTGCATGGATCGCCCGTAATTAATGCAAACTTTCACATTTCCGAATACCACCTTACCTTAAAAGATTTCCCTCAACAAGATTACATTGCGGAGTATTTGTTTTTACTGCAAACCTCCTCAAAAGCTTTAGATGATTTACAAAAACTAAATCATGAGTATCGCCTTAAGAATAAAGCCTTAGAGGAGAGTAAACAGGAGCTTTTAAATACGTCTTTATTCCCTCAAGAAAATCCTAATCCAGTATTGCGCATCGGGGAGCAATACGAATTGTTATATGCAAATCCGTCATCCACTGAATTTCTTAATGACTTTAATTGCTCAAACGAATATTTGGATGATGAAGAATTAAAACTCAATCTGAATCATGTAACACAGAATCAGTTAGATAATTTTTCAATATACCTTAAGCGAAACAATAACACGTATCTGCTCAATATAAGAAAGAAGGAAACGAATAGGTTTTTCAATTTATATGCAGCCAATATTTCCCACTTTGTAAATCAAGTCGCTCAAAAAGAAAATGAACTAACGGATCTTGCCTTAAGATTAAAGGATCAACAAGAGTTTTATGAGTACATTTTAAATAATATTCCCTCCGATATCGCAGTATTTGATGAACAGCATCGGTATCTTTTCGTGAATCCTCAAGGCATTAAAAGTGAAGAGGTTAGGAGTTTTATGATCGGAAAAGACGACTATGATTATTGTGATTTTAAAGGAATCCCAACGGATGGAGCAGATTTTAGAAGGGCAAAATTCCTTGAGGTATTAAATCTAGATAAAGAAGTGGAATGGGAAGATGATTTGGTAGATGCTTCCGGTAATAGAAAGGTGATTATGCGAAGGATGCGACCAATTTATAACCCGAATTCAAAAAAACGTAACGTGGTAGGGTATGGGATTGACATCACCCAACGGAAATTAGCGGAAGAAGAGGTCCAACTTTCAAACCTCCGTCGGGCATTATTAGAACAATTCTTAAATGCGGCATCAGATGCCATCCAAGTTGCGGATGACCAAGGTAATTTTGTGTACATAAATAAAGTCGCTTCGGAACGTTTAGGAATTCCAATGGAGCAAATTACCCAATACAAAGTTTCTGACATTGATCATCAATTTAAGGGTCAAGCGGAATGGCAAGCGCATTTAGATTTTCTTAAAGAAAAAGGATCGTTTTCCGCAGAGTCCGTTAATGTGAATCAAGTTACGGGAAAATCCATCGATGTTGAAGTATATGTTAAATATCAAATAATTGATGGACGCGGATATATTATCGCCGCTTCGCGAGATATTTCTGAGCGTAAATATGCAGCACGTATTTTGGCCTATAAGAATGAATTCCAGGCAGTTATGATGGAGGTGGCAACGGAGTTTATTGACATTAATCCTGATGACTTAGATGGTATAATTAATAGTACCATAGAAAGGCTTGGTAAATTCATGAATGTGGATCGAGTGTATTTATTTGAATACAATTACAGGGATAAAACAACCTCAAACACCCACGAATGGGTTGCAGAAGGTATAAATCCTGAAATCGATAACTTACAAAGCATTCCGTTTGAATATGTTCCCTTATGGGTGGAAACTCATGCGAAAGGTGAAAATATTGAAGTAGAAAACACCAGTGCACTACCGGATGGAATGTTCAAAGAACTTTTGTTGCAACAAAGTATTAAGTCGCTTATCGCACTTCCTCTAATGCATGAAGGAGTTTGTCTTGGGTTTGTAGGTCTTGATGCGGTAAAGGATTCAAGAAAGTTTTATGATGATGAAAAGGTACTTTTAGTGCTTTTCTCTAGAATGCTGGTAAATGTGAAGGAGAGAATCCGAAACATTAAAGCCATAAAGGATTCGAATGCGACCATTACACAAATAAATGATGAGCTACAAAAAATCATTCAAGCAGAGAAAACGGTTAATGTGCTGGCAGATTCTTTTTTAACCGGAACAGATTATGAAGAGATTTGCTGGGATATCGTTGAGAATGTTATTTCTCAACTGGATTTTGAGGACTGTGTGATTTATAAATTGGAAGAGAAATTCTTGGTTCAAGTGGCCGCGATGGGCAATAAAACTAAACGCCGCAGGGTATTAAAAGATACCATGAGAATATCGATTGGGCAAGGTATTGTTGGTGCGGTAGCTAAATCAGGGAAAGCAGTTCTTGTTGAAGATACTTCTATGGATGAACGGTACATCGTAGATGATGAAAAACGGCTTTCAGAAGTGGCAGTTCCCATCAAATTAGGACGAAAAATTTGGGGGGTTATTGATTCTGAAAATGAACGTAAAGGGTTTTTTACAGACCTGCACCTGCGGGTATTAATGACCATTTCAAACCTCTTATCGCAAAAAATCTCTGCCCTCGAAGAGCAACAAACCAAAGAAAAATTACAACTTGAAATCCTTGAAATAAATGCTAATCTTGAGCGCCGGGTGGCAGAGGAAACAAATCGCAATTTGGAGCTCACTAAATCAATGTCTGATCAAGAGAAGTTAGTTACCATTGGAGAGATAGCTTCAGGGATTGCACACGATTTGAATACACCACTTGGCGCTATTAAAATCGGTGCGGAAAGTATCCGATATACCTTAGATAATCTATTCGGTAATATTGTTTCAAAATGCTCTGAATCACAGATTAATATTGCCTTGAATCGATCCATTGAGCGACAAGGTGAACTTTTTGTGGGGGGATTACAACAACGTAAAGAAATGAAAGCGCTAGAGCTTTTCTTAACTGAAAAATACCCTGGATTGGACGATACGGCTCGCACTAAATTGGTTTCAATGCTTGTTAAAACAAGGGTCTTGCCTGACCAAGAAGAGTTTATTGAACAGGTTTTGCAGGCCAACAATCCATTCGAATTCCTTGAATTAATTTATAGCCTTCAAATTGTTAGAAATTTTATTGAAACAATTTTGACGTCCTCTGATCGCGCTACTAATGTGGTACAAGACCTTCGTTCCTTTATTAAGGATCAACGAAACAGTGATAAAGGTCCAGTGAATTTATATGACAATATTAACACGGTACTTAATGTATTTAATTATGACATTAAACGTAGTGTGGAGTTGATTTTTAATGTTGATCGCAACTTGTTTATAGAAGGCTTTGATATCAAGCTATTCCAACTATGGTCAAATATTATTAAAAATGCCATTGAGTCTTTGGACCAATTCAAGGAGCGAGGCATAATAAAAATTTCTACTGAAGCAACTTCAGATCAGATTATTGTCCACATCGCGAATAATGGGCCCAAAATCCCGGAAGATGTAAAACAACATATGTTTGAGAAATTTTACACGACAAAAGCACGGCGAAATGGTTCGGGTCTTGGCTTGAGTATAGTTAAAAGTGTTTTGGACGAACACGCTGCGCATATGAGACTGGAATCAACGGATGAATGGACTACATTTTCCTTCATGTTCAAGCGATTAAATTACGAATCAGAACAAAAAAATGAGGTTGAGATAGAATTAATGTAATACCTTTGCTTCATGGATGAAATAAAATATGCGGTTGTTTGTGTGGATGATGATCCATTTATCTTACAAATGTTGGGCTTTCAGTTAGGTAAAATTTTAGACCAGAAATGCACCCTACTCGAATATTTTACAGATCCTTTTGAAGCCTTACTAAACATTGATCAATTGGTAGCTGAGAAGATTGATATCATATTTATAATTGTTGATTATCAAATGCCTCAAATGACAGGATCCCAGTTGATTCGTTCCATTAAAGTAAAACATCCAGACCTTAAATGTGTGATGTTATCAGGTCATGCAAACCCAGTTTCTGTTGATAGTTTAGTTAAAGATAACCTACTCGATTCCTTTATTTCCAAACCATGGGATGAAGAAGTGCTATTTAATGCGGTTCGCCCCATCCTCGAAAACATTCACTAGAATCGATGAAAACCATCTTGGTATTAGGGGCAGGATTGTCGGCTTCTTCTTTACTCCGCTATCTTTCTGAACGCTTAGTAACAGCGCATTGGATGCTGAAAATTGGGAGTTCAGAAATTGAACCCCTCAAAAAGTTTTACGCTTCAAATGATCGAATACAATTAATTCACTTAGATGCAAGTTCACCAGAAGAACGTAGGGCAGTTATTGCACATGCTGATTTGGTGATCTCCATGCTGCCGGCAAAATTCCATCCGGATGTTGCGCGCGATTGCATAGATTTAAGAACGGATTTAATTACCCCAAGCTATGTCTCTCCCGCTATGAAAATGCTGCACGATGAGGCGGTTTCTAAAGGAGTTACCATTATGAATGAGACGGGTGTTGATCCCGGAATTGATCACATGAGCGCCATGAAAATCATGGATGAGAAACGCGAGGAGGGAGCAATCCTAAAAGTGTTTAAATCCTTTTGTGGTGGACTAATAGCTCCTGAATCTGATGACAATGCGTGGCACTATAAATTCACCTGGAATCCCAGAAATGTTATCGTTGCTGGACAAGGCGGGGTAGCCGCATTCCGACAAAACAATGAACTTAAGTATATACCATATGCACAGCTTTTTAAGCGAACCGAGCGCTTTGAAATTGACGGTTACGGCTCGTTTGATGGCTATGCAAACAGAGATTCCCTAAAGTATATTGATATTTACAACATCGATGAGGTTGAAACCATTTATCGTGGAACGCTTCGTAAACCAGATTTTTGTCAGGGATGGGATGTGTTAATCGAACTCGGGCTAACCGATGATAGTTATATTCTTGAGAATAGTCGCTTGTTAAGTCCTCGTCAATTATTAAATGCGTTTTTACCTTATCACCCCGTGGACAGCGTTGAGGTTAAACTAAAGAAATTCTTGAGACCAGAACGTGAACACCTTTTTATTCTATTTCAAGAAATAGGGTTTTTTAATGGGGATGTATTATTATTTCAAGAAGATGCAAGCCCTGCATCTTTATTGCAAACCTTACTTCAAGGCGTATGGGCATTAAAACCAAGCGATAAGGATATGCTGGTAATGCTGCATGAATTTGAATTTGAACACCTCGGGGGCAGAACCAAAATCACATCATCGATGGTGGCACTGGGTGAAGACAATGTGTTTACCGCCATGTCAAATACCGTGGGCTTGCCCATTGGAATCATTGCGAAACTCATGTTAAATGGATATTCCAATCCAGGGGTTCATATTCCTGTCCAAAAAGAAATATATTTGCCAGTCTTGAAAGAATTAGAAGAATTTGGGATTAAATTTACAGATACGATAACCGAAATTAATTAAACCATGGACCAACAAGAAAACCAAATGAATATCGAATTGTCAGAAGATATTGCCTTAGGGGTGTATTCTAACCTGGCGGTAATTACACACTCTCCTGCAGAGGTTGTTTGTGATTTCATTCAAATGATGCCCGGTATGCCGAAAGGTAAGGTTCGATCAAGGGTGTTAATGACCCCGCAAAATGCAAAACGATTTTTACATGCATTAGCAGATAACATAGAGAAATACGAGCAGAATTTTGGTGTAATCGAGGAGCCCCAAGCTGGAATGCCTCCAATGCATTTTGGCACGCCGAATACCATGGCATAATGCTCAGCATTTGCATTCCAGCCTATCACTGTAATGTGGATGCCTTACTCTTTGCATTACAAAATCAGCTAGAATCTTTTTCGGGTGAAGCTGAAATTGTTGTTTGCGACGATTGTTCACCTTCTCCTATTTTAACTAATCCATCGGAATTCCCAAATGTACGGGTGCTCCGTAATTCAAAAAATCTAGGAAGGGCACGTACAAGAAACTTATTGGTTCAGGAAGCGCAAGGCGATTCGATCTTATTCTTAGATGGGGATTCAGAAGTTATTTCATCGGACTTTATTTCGAGTTGGATAGTAGTTGCACAAAATCCTTCAATTGCCGTAAGCTATGGAGGTAGTATTTATCAAGCAGACCCACCCCCTTCTTCCCACTTTTTACGATGGAAAGTCAGTACAAAACGAGAAAGTAAAACCCTGGAAGAACGCAACCGTAATGGGGGAGGATTTAAAACCAACAATGTGCTTATTCGTAGGTCGGTATTTGAAAAGGTTACCTTCAATGAACAGCTAACAGGCTATGGCCATGAAGATACCTTATTCGGATTTGAGCTGCAAATGAATGGGTATAATACGCATCACTTGGATAATCCAGTAAGGAATGCGGTCCTGGATACGAATGAGGCTTTTTTAGCAAAGACCGAGGAGGCTATTCGTAATCTTTCCCAGTGTATTGAATTTGCGTCAAATCG